>JAUYSF010000145.1 GCA_030696435.1 Desulfoprunum sp.
GGCCCTTTATCTCAACGGCTTTTACGATGGTATAAACCTCTTCAAGGTGCCTGCTGCAGCCCGTTACGGAGTCTTGGCCGAGAAGCTTTACACCCCCGAACAGATTGCCGAAGCAGGTGGATCTGCGACAGTTTCCCGAGACACGGGCGCAACCTCCAATGGTACGATCGTCGTCGAGGCCGGTGGTATATCGGGGGGAGCCATTATCGGCACCGGTGTGGTTGTGGCTGCTTTAGTCGGTGGGGGTGTTGCGATTGCAGGCTCTTCTGGTGATTCGGATTCAGATGGTTCAGGTGCAGCGGTAGATGTGGGAGCTGCGACAGATGCGAATTTTTTTGGAAGCTATTCGCTCAGAGACCCGAGTCGATCCACCAACACGTGGCGCGGAGCCACAACTTTAGCACAAGGAGGGGCAGGGTCTTGGGAAGAGTGGTATTCCGGGCAACATTCCTCTGGAAGCCTCAGGTGGTCCTGGAGCCAATCTTCACGCCACATGGTAATCGACTATTTAACGGGTGCAGTTTTTTCAGGCACCGTAACCGGGAATACGTATAATTTTACGCTTTCGGGTCGTTGGAGTAGTGGTTCATCAGGGACGCTTATTTTCACTCGGTAATTGCGGTTATCGCCTTTTTTTAACAAACAACCGTGCCTCAGAGGGGCCGGTATTGGTTAAGCTTTACAAGGGGACAACGTCCTTTGCCTCTCAAAGAGGTAAAGGACGTTGTCCCCTTCAGGTTATCAGAACAACCGTCTGAACCAACCATCTCATTGATCACCAACTCGATCTTTCCCTCTCGGGTACTGTGGTAATGCCGTTCGACTTCTGGTAAGATGCCGGGGATAATCAAATAAAAAAATCAACCTCCGGAAACCATGAGCCAACCCTTTCAACTTGTCACAAACTTTACCGCCGCAGGCGACCAGCCGAATGCTATCGAGCAGTTGGTGCGAGGCCTGGAGCGTGGCGAGGACAGCCAGGTACTGCTGGGTGTCACCGGTTCCGGCAAGACCTTCACCATGGCCAGCGTCGTCGAACGGGTGCAGCGGCCGACCCTGGTCATCGCCCCGAACAAGACCCTGGCAGCCCAGCTGTTCGGTGAATTCAAGGAGCTCTTTCCTCATAACGCCGTTGAATACTTCGTCTCCTACTACGATTACTATCAGCCCGAGGCCTATATCCCCCAGTCGGATACCTTTATAGAGAAGGATTCGGCAATCAACGACGCAATCGACAAGATGCGCCATTCGGCCACCCGTTCGCTGTTGACCCGCCGGGATGTCCTCATCGTTGCCTCGGTCTCCTGCATCTACGGCCTCGGTTCTCCCGAGGAATACAAAAACATGCATCTCCTGCTCCGGGCCGGCACGGAGTATCCGATGGAGGAAGTGAAGCGGCGACTCGTCTTCATGCTCTATGAACGCAACGATATGTCCTTTCACCGCGGCACCTTCCGGGTGCGGGGCGATGTCATCGATATCTTTCCGGTGCACGAGGAAGAGCGGGCCCTGCGCCTGGAATTCTTCGGCGATACCGTCGAGAGGATCCTGCTGATCGATTCGCTGCGCGGCGTGGTCCTTGAGACCCTCGATGAGTATACCGTTTTCCCCGGTAGCCATTTCGTCACCTCAAAAGACCGCCTGCAGATCGCCACCGCCGCCATCAAAGATGAGCTGAAGGAACGACTTGAGTTTTTTTATAAGGAAAACCGGCTGGTGGAGGCCCAGAGGCTGGAGCAGCGGACCATGTTCGATCTTGAGATGATCCAGGAACTCGGCTACTGCACCGGTATCGAAAATTACAGTCGGCACCTCACCGGTAAGCCGGAAGGGGCGCCACCGCCGAACTTGCTTGATTACTTTCCTGAGGATTTCCTGCTCTTTATCGACGAGAGCCATATCGGTATCGGTCAGCTCAACGGCATGTACAACGGTGACCGGTCGCGCAAGACCACTCTGGTCAATTTTGGTTTCCGCCTGCCCTCAGCCCTCGATAACCGGCCCCTGCGCTTTGAGGAATTCGCCCTGCGGATCAATCAGGTCATCTATGTCACAGCCACCCCGGGGGCCTACGAGTTGGAACAGGCTCAAGGGCGAGTGGTGGAGCAGGTCATCCGACCCACCGGCCTGCTCGACCCGCGCATCGAGGTGCGTCCGGCCGGCAATCAGGTCGATGATCTGCTCGAAGAGATCCGCTTGCGCACCGAGCTGGGCGAGGCGGTGCTGGTGACGACTCTCACCAAACGCATGGCCGAGGATCTTACCGATTATTATCACAAACTCGGGGTCAAGGTGCGCTATCTCCACTCCGACATCAAGACCCTGGAGAGGATCGAGGTGATCCGCGACCTGCGCCAAGGCGAGTTCAATGTCCTGGTCGGAATCAACCTGCTGCGCGAGGGGCTCGATATCCCTGAGGTTTCGCTGGTGGCCATTCTCGATGCCGATAAGGAAGGTTTTCTGCGATCCGAGCGCTCGTTGATCCAGACCTGTGGTCGGGCCGCCCGTAATGTGGGCGGGATGGTCATCATGTATGCCGACGTGATCACCGGTTCGATGCGGGTGACCATTGATGAGACCGAACGTCGCCGCACGTTGCAGCAGGAGCATAATCAGCAACATGGGATTGTGCCGGAGACAATTATTTCGGCGGTGAAAGACACTATGCAGCAGCATCTTCAAGCCTCCGGTTATAAAATGTCTGATGATTATCAGAATGCCCTGCTACAGGCCGCGGAGGATCTGCCCAGTTTCGGCAGCATCAAGGAACTGGAGAAAGAGATCAAAAAACTGGAGAAAAGGATGCAGGAGGCGGCCAAAGAGCTGGCCTTTGAAGAGGCGGCCGGCCTGCGCGACCGCATAAAGATGCTGAGACGTTTGGAGATCGAGATAGGATGAAGGAAGGTGGATCCCTGCA
>JAUYSF010000157.1 GCA_030696435.1 Desulfoprunum sp.
CTCCTTTTTTGATCATATTAGCTGCAAAATCAGCTCATTGGTTGTTGTGTCTGCAGAAAGCTTTGCCCCGAGGGCTGCCAGGAGAGCTTCGTGCCCGGCAGGCATTCGACCGGCAAAGTTGTCGTCAAGGCCGTCTATGCCGCCAATCCGCAGGGTGATGCCGGTATTATCCTTGCCGGGAGTAAGCAGCAGGGTGCCGCCGGCGCCGGTCGCCCCGAAGGCAAATTCCAGGCAAAGCCAGATCAGGTTCTGCAGGAGAAAGGGGTTGCCGGAGAAAACCACCGGCGCATTGGGCTGTTCGACCTCAATGGCGAGTTTTTTCATGGCCGCCAGACGTCCGGCGAGATTTGCCACCAGGCCGGCCAATTCATGGAGATCAACCTGTGAGGCAAAGTGGTCGACACTATGGGCGAAGCGACTCATGTTTTTCATAATGCCATCGGCGCGGTTGATCTGCTTGGTAAATTGCCGGCAGGCTCGATTCAGGCGTTCCGGGTCGATGGCCGAGCCGCGCTGGGCGGCAAACGACAGGTCTTCGAGGAGCCCGGCATTTTCATTAATAATTGCCAGGACATTTTTTAATTCATGGGCGATAGAAGCTGAGACCTTGCCGAAAAACCGCAATCCCGCCCCGCCTATGGCATCATATTGGATATTCATATCGCTGTTCCTCATGGTTTTACCGCCTCGTGCATCTTGGCTATCAGGGTGTCTATATTGACGGGTTTGACGAGATAACAGGCCGACTCGGAAGAGCCGGCAACATAGTCCGCTTCCGAGCCGTGACCGGTGAGGAAGATGAACTTCATATCTGTCTGTATTTTCTCCAGCAGTTCTTTGAGCTCAAGACCGCTGGTGCCCGGCATCTTCATGTCGAGGATCGCCAGATCGTAGACATTTTTTTCAGCCAGGGATAAGGCGTCAAGGGCACGAATTGCAAAATCGACGTGAAATCTCCGAAGAGACAGGCGTTCAGCCAGGGTGGTGACAAATTCTTTTTCGTCGTCTACCAGTAAAACATGCATTACTTATTTCTCCGCTGATTTGTTGGGAGGCTGAAGTGGAAGGGTGATGGCAAAGGTGGTACCCTCCCCCAAGCGGCTGGCAACATGAATTGTGCCACCAAGTTCCTGAATCAAGCCGTAGGTGATCGATAGTCCGAGTCCGGTGCCGCCGGTTTTGGTTTTGGTGGAGTAGAAGGGTTCGAAAATTTTACCCAGATCGGTATCCGACATGCCGCAGCCGTTGTCGGAAATCGTGGCGATGACATGGCCTTCCCCTTCTCGCCGCACCAGGATGTACAGGCGACCGCCGACGTCCATGGCGGAAAAGGCGTTGTTGATGATATTAAGGAAGATCTGCTGCAGTTTGCCGCGGTCGCTTTGGAATTCCGGGATATTGTCGGCAAGATCAACGTTGACGGTGATGTTGCGGTATTCCGCCTCCTTGTTGAGGAAGCCGAGTACTTCGGTAATAATAGAATCGAGCCGGACGTTTTCGATAGCGCTGTCAATGTGGCGGGCGAAGCCGAGCAGCCGCTTGGTGATTTTGCCGCAGCGCTCCACCGAAGCCAATACTGAATCGATCAGCTCAATTATCCTGGAATTTTGCGGGCAGGTATCGGTGTAGGTGAAGATATCTTTGATCAGACCGGCTTTTTCATTGATGATTGCCAGGGGATTGTTTATTTCGTGGGCGACACCAGCGGCCAGCCGGCCGATCGATGCCAGTTTGTTGGAATATTCGACTTGATGCAGGGTGCTCAGGCGCCGCTGATCGAGGAGATACATGCTGTTGACCATATAGGTCGAGAAACCGAGGATCGCCAGGAGAATGATGGAGATGCTGATGATGAGAAAGACGATGAGTTGAAAGCGGGTCTCCCGCCACGATTTCATCAGTTCATCCTTCTCCTTGACAATGATGAGAATATAGGGGGAATCGGGGATATATGACGAACAAATGATAATATCCTCGCCGACCTTGTTTTTCTCTTCGCGGATTTCCGTATGTGTTGAGTAGGCAGGAATGGTGTAGGAAATCTTTTCAAACACCGGGTTGTGGTAGAGAGTCGGGGTCTGAATGATACCTTCGTTGTTGATGAGAAAGGCATCGCCTCGGCCGCTCAGTTCAAAATCACGGAGCAGCTCATTGAAGCGAGTGGTGTCGAGTGCGGCCCGCAGCACATAAAATGAGCCATCCGGCAGGGTGTATTTTGCCGCAATGATAAGATGCGGGACATTGCGAAAGCCGAGAAAAACCTCACTGATGTAAAATCCCTTGTGGGGAATCTCCTTGAACCATTCCTGCTTACTGTAATCCCTTCCTTCCAGGGGATATGGCCCGACATAATTAATCTGTACGCCGTTTCTATCGATCACCCCGAGGTCGACGAAGCCGTTGAAACTGTCGCGCAGGTTGGTGAGAATCGTTCTCAGTCTCTCCGGTTGCGACAATTCCTGTAAGTCATTGGTCCGAACTACAAAAGACAGGGCCGAGATCCGTTCGCTAAGAAAAAAAGAAATCGACCGCTTGGCGTTTGAACCAATGCGCAGGGTGCGGAGCAGGTTCTCCGATTCGATCGATTTCTGGGTAAAGTTGTAATCGATACTGGTAATGAAGATGAGGGGCAGGAGAGTGACCAGCGAGGTCAGCAGAACGGAAATTTTCCAGATCCGCCGAAAATTAAACATCTGCCGGAACGGTCCGGTGGAGAGTTCACTTTTTTGCCAAAATTCCGGCTTGAACTGGTTTAATATCGACATACGAGCCTCAGATGCATCTCCGGCCTAGGACGAAGGCGAGCCTCCGTCCTCATTACGGCATTATACCCGGTTTTTCTTGCTTCGAACCTTCTCGTTGGCCTTCATCAGGGTCTGGCTGAGCAGCTGGATATCAACGGGTTTCTGCAGGAAGGCGAAGGCTCCCAGCTCCATGCAGACATCCTTGTCCTTTTCGGTGCCGTGACCGGTGAGGACGATGACCTCGATATCAGGGTTGGTGGTCTTCACCTGGCGTAGTACCTCAATACCGTCGATGCCGGGCATGCGCAGGTCGAGGATCATCACTTCCGGTTCCTCATCGGCGATCATGGTCAGGGCCGATTCGCCGTCATAGGCAACGGCCGAGCCCATATCGCGCATGATCAGCCGCTCGGACAGGGTCTGGACGAAGTCTCGTTCGTCATCGACCAGGAGTACCTTCGACGGCATCTCAAAATCATACCGGCGGTAAATGTCGGGTTGATGAAAACCCTCGCCGATACGGGTGGCTATGGAGAGAACCCCCGGCACCTTCTCGACAATCGATTTTAAATCTTCCTCAAGCCGGGAAAGCATCAGGACGTTTTTATTGATAGTGAGGGTGACGGCACCTTTGCGGGCATCGACCAGGACATTGTGTCCTTCCTGGGCGAGTTTTACATCGACCTGGGCAGCCAAGAGGAAATCGCCCAGGGCGGCCTGAGAGTGGGTGGTTTTGGCGACTACGTCGCTCCCGGCTTTTTCCAGGATAAGTGCGGCGGCGGCGGCGACGTCGGTCTTATCCATCGGTACGACGATATCGTAGAGGCCGGTTGCCCAAGGGTCTTCGCCCTTGTTAAGCATCTTCAGCCAGACGGCAAGGTCCTCGTCTTGTTGACGAATCTGCAGCAGGGCATTCTTTTCGGCTAGCCCCTCCCGCTGCACGGCCTCATGGATGCGATATTTCAGCTCGGCGACCAGGCAGACCCGCAGCACATGGCTGATCTTATCGGGAATAAGAAAACTCACCGGACCGGTGATAAATAACTGGTCATCGACCATAAGGCTGGCCAAGGCCAAGCGTAGATGGGCTACCGAGCGTTCTTTTTCATGGGTGAAACGGTTAAATACCGAGGTCTTGGCGGAAAAGGCCCCAAGGATTTTGCTTTCGTTCATTCCCGAACTCGTCACTGCCCCGGCGACGATCTTCTGCAGATCGATTGCTTTGTATCCGGAGGTGGCGGAGATTTCCTTGATAACCGCTGATTTGTTGCTGAAGGCTGCTCCGACTATTGTTATGACAGACATAGGATCTCCTTTTTGGACTAACTCTGCGTGTCCAGTTAATCAATGTTAAGAAATATAGCACACATTGGTAAGCGGGCACTGGTTTTCTTCAGATTTTTTGTGGGCTGTGTCGTGAACGGCGCAGATGGCTTTTTCCATAGTCGAATAGACATGATCCCGGCCGATTTTCTCGATCAGATGCGTTCTTTCAAGCACCGCCATTACCGATTCGTTCACGCCGGAAAAGGAAATATCCAACCCGGCGCTGCGCACGGTCGATACGACGAGGG
>JAUYSF010000174.1 GCA_030696435.1 Desulfoprunum sp.
AATCGGTATTTGATCTTGGGCATAGTCGGCTCCGTTTTTGCTGACTATACCAGATTTGTACTAACATTTCAAGCGTGACATGACACTAGGGCAGGCAGCCGTTCTTTCGGAGGAATTCGCTGATTGTGCTTCTAGTCAAAAAGATACCACTCAGGACCTGATCTCCGACTTTGATGGCCGGAATCATCGATATTCCTTCTTTGCAGGCCTGCAGCGGAGAGAAGAATATCTCACGCACTTCAATGGGCATTTCGGGCCTGTCGCTGGTCAGTTCAAGGAGGATTTTTTTTGCGAGAAAACACCGGGGGCAGAGCTTAGTTCGGTAGAGGATGATGTTCATAATTGTCTTGTAAATATGGGTTATGGTCCCTATACTCGGTAGGCAAACTGGTTTAACAAAGATGCCCTCGCGGGGTTCTTGAAAATAATGTCCTGCCTTGTGAAACTCGTACAATATACCAGACGGTGAGTATGTCGCAACTCAAGTCTGTTTTCTTCTTGAGCGATCTGACCGCGGTATATTGAGCTGTTTTGGATGGCAGAAAAGGCTGCCGCCGCCAGGATGTACCTGCATCACTCTCTTTAGATTGATCGCTGCCCATAATCTCTTGCAGAATGCCGGATTTCCCTTTCTCAAACCTTAATCTGGTCACCCCATGAGCCCTTCAGACACCTTGCCGAATAGCCATAATACCTTGGAAAAACTTTTCAATCCGGATTCAGTCGCTGTCATTGGCGCTTCGCGCCATCCGGGCAAGGTTGGTCACGATATCCTTGTCAACCTCATCCACGATGGCTTCGCCGGCGCCCTCATCCCTGTTAACCCCGCCACGGAAACATTGCTGGGACTGCCATGTTTTCCAACCCTTGCGGCTTATGGCAAGGAGGTTGATCTGGCTATCATTGTCGTGCCGCAGCCCCTGGTCATGGCAGCGCTGCAGGATGCCGTCAAGGCCAGGATTCGCGCCGCCATCGTCATCACGTCTGGTTTCAGGGAGATTGGCGCTGAAGGTCTCGGTTATGAACGGGAACTCGTCGAGCTCTGTGCCCGGCATGGAGTGCGCCTTTTGGGACCGAACTGTCTTGGCATCATTAATACCGAGAGTCGGCTGAACGCCTCGTTCGCCCCGCATATGCCGATTTCCGGCGGTATCTCGATTTTCTCCCAGTCCGGAGCGATCTGCACGGCCATGCTCGATCTCGCAACCAGTAAACACCTCGGATTGGCCAAACTCGCCAGTGTTGGCAACAAGGCGGACATCTCCGAAGTTGATTTGCTGACCTACTTTGCGCGCGACGAGCAGACCACAATTATCCTTGGTTATCTGGAGGATATCAGCACCGGCGACAAATTTGTCAAGGCCGCCGAAGAGGCCGCCACCAATAAGCCTGTGATCATCCTCAAGGCCGGTACGACCGCAGCTGGATTGCGGGCCGCCGCCTCCCATACCGGGGTTCTAGCCGGGGCCGACACCGCCTATGCCGCCGCCTTTACCCGTTCAGGGGTGGTGCGGGCCGACACCTTTGAGGCCCTTTTTGACTATGCCTCAGCCCTGGCCTTGCAACCCCTGCCGACGGGCGATCGGGTGTTGATCATCACCAATGCCGGTGGGCCCGGGACCATAGCTGCCGATGCCGTAGAGAGGGCCGGTATGCGCGTGGCTCCGTTGAATACCCGGACATCGGTGCTGCTCAGGGAACATCTGCCCCGAACCGCCTCGGTGGAAAATCCCATCGATGTCCTCGGCGATGCCGATCCCGAGCGCTATGTGGCCGCACTCGAGAGTGCCCAGAACGATCCGTCGGTCGATGCCATCTTGGTGATCCTCACTCCCCAGGTCATGACCAGGCCGGCGGAAACGGCCCTGGCGATTGCCAGTCATCTTGACGGCTCCAAGCCTGTCGTGGCCTCATTCATGGGCGGTGCAGATGTCATGCCGGGCAGACGGCAGTTGGCGGCGGTCGGCCTGCCGGATTATGATTCACCCGAGCGGGCGGTGGCGGCCTTAAAGGCCATGTACGAGTATGCCTCCTGGAAAAAACGGCCACCACGGATGGTCACCCGGTTCCGGGTCAACAAACGGCGGGTCGAACGGATCATCACCCGGCGGCAGCGTACCGGTCGGCTCAATCTCGACGAGGTCAAAGGCAAGGCCGTCCTCAATGCCTATGGCTTCAGGATTCCGAAAGGGTCTCTGGCGGCAAGTTCCGAGGAGGCGGTGGAGATCGCCGAGCGGATAGGCTTTCCCGTTGCCATGAAAATCGTTTCACCGGACATCATCCGCAAGAGTGATCTGGGCGGCGTGCAGCTCAACGTTTCCGATGCCGAAATGGTCGAGGATATGTATGACCTGATGATGCTGAAGATCAGAAAGAAGGTCCCGGAGGCGACAATTGATGGTATCTATATCGAGCAGATGGTCAGTAAGGGGTTGGAGGTCATTATAGGTATGAACCGGGACCCGCAGTTCGGTCCGATGCTGATGTTCGGTCTGGGCGGCATCTTTGTTGAGGTGATGAAGGACGTCACCTTCCATCTCGCCCCGATCACCGAGACCGAGGCCATCCAGATGCTCAAATCGACTAAATCCTATGCCATGCTCGAAGGCAGGCGGGGCCAGCACGGGGTCGATATTGGGGCGATTGCTTCGGGACTGCAGCGCATCAGCCAGTTGACCACGGATTTTCCGCAGATCCTCGAACTCGATATCAATCCCTTTATCGTCGGAGATATCGGGACCGATCCGGTTGTGGCCGATGTCCATATGACCTTGGCGGCCGTGCAGAAAGCCTAATACTTGACGGGTGGTTCGATGGAATACGATGAGAACTGGCAGATAAAATATAAGGACATGATCCAGACCCCGAAAATGGCCCTGACCAGTGTCAAGTCAGGGCACCGGGTCTTTCTCGGCACCGGTTGCGGCGAACCGACGGTGCTGGTGGAGGCCTTGGTCAAGAGTGCCGCCAATCTCGCCGATGTTGAGATTATCCAGCTATTGACCAAGGGCGATGCCCCCTATATCGATAAAAAATATGCCGAGTCCTTCAAGGTCAACTCCTTTTTTATCAGTCACAATGTCAGGGAGGTCTTTCAGGAGGGCCGCGGCGATTATACCCCGATCCTGATGTCGGATATCCCACGGCTGTTCGATTCAGGGCAACTGCCACTTGATGTGGCCCTCATCCAGGTCACCCCGCCGGACGCCCGTGGCAAGATGAGTCTCGGGATCTCGGTGGATATTGTCAAGAGTGCCGCTGAAAATGCCTCGCTCGTCATCGCACAGGTCAACCCGCAGATGCCTTGGAACCGAGGTGACAGCCTCTTCGTTATCTATGACCTCGACATCCTGGTGCCGGCCGATGTGCCGCTACTGGGGCATGATACCCGCTCGCTCAACGATGTGAGCCGCAAGATCGCCCAGCTGGCCGCGGCGCTCGTACCCGATGGGGCGACGGTGGAGTTCGGCCTGGGGCGGGTCCCCGGATTTGGTCGGATTCCCCAGGCCGTCATCCCTTATCTCAAGGAAAAACGCGATCTAGGAATTCACAGCGAACTCATAACCGATGAGATCATCGAGCTTGTCGAGTCCGGGGCGGTCACCGGCGCCAAGAAGTCCACCGACCGCGGCAAGATCGTGGCGAGTTTCTGCATGGGCTCAAAAAAACTCTACGACTACGTCAACGACAACCCTCTCTTCTCCTTCCGACCAACCCAGTATGTCAATGATTCGAACGTGATAGGCCAACAGAACCGCATGGTCACCTTCAACATGGCTCTTGAGATCGATCTCACAGGCCAGGTCTGCAGTGATTCGGAAGAGGGGGCGTTTTATTCGGGTATCGGTGGCCAGGTCGACTTCAACCGCGGAGCGGCCCTCTCCAAGGGAGGGCGGCCAATTCTCTTAATGCCGTCCACCACCGAGGAGGGCAAGTCCCGGATAGTTTCCAGATTAAGCCCCGGTTCGGGGGTGGTGATCAGTCGCGGCACCGTGCACTACGTCGTCACTGAAAACGGTGTGGCCTATCTGCACGGCAAATCGGTGCAGGACCGGACCCTGGCCCTTATCTCGATAGCCCATCCCGATCACCGGGAGGATCTTTTGCGGGAGGCCATCAAGGCCAAGTATATTCGTCAGGAATTTGCCGAAGTGGAGGGCAAGTTTATCGTGGCCCGCCAGGATCACATGAAAACCACCTATCTCTTGAAAAACGGTACCCAGGTCCTGTTCCGGCCGGTGCATCCCACCGACGAACCGCGCATGCGCGACCTGCTCTACGATCTGTCCATGGAGACGGTCTACTATCGTTTTATGAGCCATAATCAGCGCTTTGGTCAGCGCCAGATCCAGAATTTTGTCTATGTCGATCATCGTAAGGATGTGGCCATTGTCGGCACCCTGCCGGCGGCCCATGGCGACGAGATCATTGTCGTTGGCCGCTATTTTCTCGATGAACGCAGCAATCGAGCCGAGGTGGCCTTTGTAATCCGAGATGAGTGGCAGAATCTCGGAGTCGGCACCTTTCTCTTTCGGCATCTGCAGAATATTGCCAAGGCCAGCGGTATCTCAGGTTTTACGGCCGAGGTATTGTTGAACAACAAGCGGATGCAGGCCATCTTCAATCACTCGGGCCTCAAGGTGCAGAGCATTATCGAAGAGGACGTCTACAGTTATAGTATGGATTTTTAATGTCGGGAAATATTCAGAATACCTGCCTGCGCTGTGGCACCTGCTGCATCCAGGGCGGCCCCGCCCTGCACCGTCAGGATCTCAATCTGGTGAGGAGTGACAGGATTACCCTGAGCAAGCTTATAACCGTCAGAAAGGGCGAGCTGGCTCATAATCCGAAGACTGGCAGGGTGCAGGCAGTCCGGGCTGAATTGGTGAAGATTAGCGGTACGGGGCAGGACTGGCGCTGCGGTTACTACGATGAGGTTCATAAGGGTTGCGGTATTTATGGCCACCGACCGCAGGCTTGCGAGGTGCTCAAATGCTGGGATACCGAGGAAATCCTCGGTCTTGTTGAGCAGGACCTGCTCTCTCGCTTGGATATTTTAGAGGCGGACAACCCGATAGTACCTTTACTCATTGAACATGAAAGGATCTGCCCCTGTCCCGACCTTGAGGGGATAGCCGGCGGTTTGGCTGATCTTTCCGCAGCCATGAAGACCGAGATGGAGGCCCTGGTCGGTCGGGATCTGCGATTCCGGACCAAGGTTATTCGGGAACACGGATTGCAGCTCGCCGAGGAGCTTTTCTACTTCGGTAGGCCATTGTTTCAACTTCTGCAACAGTTGGGAATCAGGATTTCTGAAACTCCCGCAGGGATTGCCCTGCACTGGCCAACAAGAAAAGATGGCGGGACCTGATTACTGCATTGCGCCAATATCAGTTGGGAATACGAAGATCAGTGGTCTAAAAATAAAAAAAGCCACTTAGAAAGTACTCTAAGTGGCTGAATTCGTTTGGTGACCCCAACCGGAATCGAACCGGTGTTTTCGGCGTGAGAGGCCAACGTCCTGACCGCTAGACGATGGGGCCAAAGTGTGGAAACTTATTACCTGACTGCCGGGGCCTTGTCAAGAATTTGTTCTTTGAGGCGCTCATTTAGTTCATTCAGGCACTTTTTAAATCCTCGTTGACTTGTATTGTTATCGCCTGTGCTTTTTTCTGTCGCCCCCGGCCAAAGCGTAAAGTGGCCTGCTGCATGTATTCGGAGACCTCGGGGCTCAGGAATTCCGGCGCGCAGCGCCAGCTCCAGTTGCCGGTCGGCACGCCGGGAGTGTTCATCCGGCAATCGCTGCCAAAACCGAGGATGTCCTGCAGGGGGAAAATTGTCAGTCTGCCTATCGAGGCCAGGGCAAGGTATATAAGATCTTCATGAATTCTGCTGCCGTCATGCAACCATCTATTGGCCTGGCGTTTTGCACGTTGCCGCAGGTTCTCGTCGATTTGCTCACTCAGAAACCAGCCTACCGTTGTGTCATTGTCATGGGTGCCGGTGTAGACCACACAGAGTGGGGTTTCAAAGTTGCAAGGCAGAAAGCTGTTATCGGGGTTGCCGTCGAAGGCAAACTGCAGCACTTTCATGCCGGGGAAACCTACGTCATCTCGGAGTTTACCGACCTCCGGTGTGATGATGCCCAGGTCTTCCGCAACGATTTCGAGATTGCCGAGGCGTGCGAGGACCTTGTCAAAAAAAGCCTTTCCCGGTCCAGGCAGCCATTGCCCTTCAACTGCTGTTTCATTTTCTGCAGGTATTGACCAGTACGACTCAAATCCGCGAAAATGATCAATCCGGGCGGCATCAACCTTATTGAAAATAGCTGAAATGCGTGATATCCACCACTCCAGCAGATTCTCCTGGATCACAGGATCAGGACTTTCCCAACGATAGAGAGGGTTACCCCAGCGCTGGCCGGTAGTACTGAAATAGTCGGGTGGTACCCCCGAAACGTGGGAGGGCTGTAAGGTTTGTGGATCCAGAGTGAAGATGGACTGATGTGTCCAGACATCGACACTGTCCAGGCCTACGTAAATGGGTATATCACCAAAGAGACGAATGCCCGCCTGCTCCGCGGCCGTCCTGAGAAGGCGCCACTGTCGAGAAAACTGGTACTGTTCGAAGCGGAAATAATCAAAGCGTAAACTGTTCTTTTGGCGCTGTGCGGCAAGAGCGGCAGGGTTTCGGCTCGCCAAGTCTGTCGGCCAGTCAAACCAGCCGACGTTGCCGAGAGCCTCCTTCAGGGTCATGAACAGGGCATAGTCGTCCAGCCAGGGATTCTCTAAGGCAAAATCAAGGAAGTCCTGGCCGGTAAAGCCGTTGAAATTACTATAGGCCTCTTCGAGGATTCTGGTCTTATAGCGGGCAACTTC
>JAUYSF010000199.1 GCA_030696435.1 Desulfoprunum sp.
CGACCCAACCGATAAGAAATAAGAACGTCATATAATTCTCCTTAAATTTCAACTACTCGAATCAGTAGGCCTTTCTGCCGATGATATCCTCGGCCGAGATCTTGCGAGCGTCCATCTGCCACCAAACATAGGCAACATAGGCCAGGACCAGCGGGATAACCAAGGCCACATAGGTCATGGCCGTCAGAGTATAGTGGCTGGAGGAGGCGTTGTAGATCGTCAGGCTTGACTGCAGATCGGCCTTGGAGGGATAAAAGGCCGTGTTGTTGAAGGCGGCGGTGAAAAAAACCGCCAGGCCCACCAGCACCGTGCCGAGACCGCCGAACCAGATACCCCTGGTGCCGCGCAGGAAACTGGTCAGGACAACACCCCAGATCACCAGGACCAGCCCGAGGAGGAGCAACCCGAGAACGAGCGGCATGGCCAGGAGATTGGCAAGGTATTTGCCACCGACCATACTGACAACTCCCACCGCATCAAACCCGAAACCATCCATCAAGAGCAGACTGACCAGCACATAGAGCAGAAAAGGCAGAGCACAGATCAGATTGACCAGGCAGGCCTTGCGCAGTTTGGCCTCAAACTGCGGCCGACCGGTGAAGTCAAGGCTGTTGACCAGATACATCGAGCCCAGGACCCGGGCATTAAAGACGAGAAAGAGTCCGAGCGAGAGATTAAAAAGCGAAAAGGCTGCTTCAAGCCCCCGAAGTGGATGGGTCCAGCTTACTTGGTTGTATTCATTCAGGATAAAGTTCGAACCGGTGAAAAATGTCCCGACTGCGGCGCCAATCAACAGGATGCCGACCGAGCCGTTGATAAAGAGAAACAGCTCATACACCCGGGCCCCGAGAAAATTATCCGGCTTTTTGCGGTATTCATAGCTCACCGCCTGGACAATAAAGGTGAAAAGGATCAGCATCCACACCCAGTAAGCCCCGCCGAAACTTGTGGCATAAAACTTGGGAAAAGCGGCAAACAGGGCGCCGCCGAAGAGAACCAGGGTGGTGAAGGTCAGTTCCCATTTTCGCCCGAGGGAGTTGATGATCAGCGATTTTTCGTCCTCATTGCCGCTCACCTGCCAGAGCAGGGTCTGGCCGCCCTGGACAAAAGTCAGGAAGAGGAACAGCGAACCGACCACGCTCGCCAGTATCCACCAGATCTGCTGCAGGAGTACAGTATCAAGATTACCTATCATATCACAGGCCCTCCGGTCCGATTTTAATCTGTTTCAGCATAATTTTGATCTCGGCGATGAGCAGTATGGTGAATACCGCCAGGAACATGAAAAAGGTCGCCTGGACATTGCCTGCTGAGATATTGGTTGTAGCCACATTGACCGGCATCAGGCCCTGAATAGCCCAGGGTTGACGGCCAACCTCAGCGACCACCCAGCCGGATTGGGAGGCGATCAGTGCCAGAAAAAAGGAGATGCAGCCGAGGGACAGCAGGCCTTTCTTGCCAACGAGGGTATCCTTGACGGCAAAGATCAGGTACAGCACGAAAATTAGGAGAAAGAGCACGCCAAGGAACACCATGATACGAAAAGAGTAGAAGGAAGTGGCAACCGGCGGCACCGCCTGCTCCGGTTTCTCCAGATAGCCGTAGCCGAGAAATTCCTGATTGGCGGCGAAACTGGCCAGCGTTGCCGCAGCGGCCTGAGCATCTCCGGCCTTTTTTGCGGCCTTGTAGGCAGCCAGATCGGCAATGGCGGCCTTGCCTTTTTCCATCTTTTCGGCGGTACCGACGATACCTTGCTCCTTGTTGCCGTAAACCAGATCATTGATACCCGGGACAAACGCATCCCTCTCGCGGGTGGCCATCAGCCCGAGAAGTCCGGGAATTTTGATATCGAAGTCGAAAGCCTCATGAGAATCGCCCGGTTCTTTCTCGGTATTCAACAGACCGAGAAAGACAATCTCGGCATTTTTCTGGCCGTCATAGAGGCCCTCATAGGCCGCGAGTTTCATCGGCTGGGTCGAGGCATTGACAAAGGCCGATTCATCCCCGGTCCAGGCGACATAGCAGGTTGACAGGAGGCCAAAGACCGCGGCCACGATGATCGATTTCTTGGCCATCTCCACATGCCGGCCTTTGAGGAGATACCAGGAGGAAACGGAGATGACGAAGAGCGAGCCGACCATGAAACTTGAACTCGTCGTATGGGTGAATTTAGCCATGGCCACCGGCGAGAAAAGCACCTCCCAAAAATTCTGCATCTCGAAGCGAACGGTGTCAGGATTGAAGGCCACCCCCACCGGATGCTGCATCCAGCCGTTGGCCACCAGGATCCACAAGGCCGAAAGATTGGAACCGATTGCCACCATCCAGGTGGAAAAAAGATGGAAATTTTTCGAAACACGATCCCAGCCGAAGAACATCACGGCAAAGAAGGTTGCTTCAAGGAAAAAGGCGACAATACCCTCGACGGCCAGTGGTGCCCCGAAGATATCACCGACCATCCAGGAGTAGTTGGACCAGTTGGTGCCGAATTCAAATTCCAGGATGATGCCGGTGGCAACACCTATGGCGAAGTTGATGCCGAAAAGTGTCATCCAGAATTTGGCGATGTTCATCCACTCCTCTTTTCCCGTGCGCACATAAAGCGACTCATAAAATGCGCAGAGAAACGACAGGCCCAGCGTCAGTGGTACGAAAATCCAGTGATACATCGCCGTCAGCGCGAATTGTGCCCTAGCCCAGTTCACCGTAGTCAAATCAACCATAAATTCCCCTCCTCTGTTAATTATTCCGTGCCGGGCCGGTGATCTGTTCGAGCACGTGGTCGGCGCGTTCCTGGTCAGTTGAAAAATTACTCTGCAGAAAATCAGGGAAAAAGAAGAGCTTGAGGATCGCAAACATGACGATGAGTTTGATCAGGATAATCTTCCACAGGGTCTTCCCCAGGGTCATCGAACGAAACCCCTCACGGTAGAAATGATATATCCCTTTAAGAGAGCCACTCATCGTTGCCTGTCCCTCATCGATGTTTTTGCAAAATACCATTCTCTCGGAACATACCGAAGAACACCGCCGATTCCCAAAATACTTTTCCAACTATGCGGCAATTCAACAACTCTTAATCATAGTAACAGCATGTATTTTTCTGACATATAGCTCGGCACTCCTGTCTCTGTCAAGAATAATAATCATTTGCACTTGATATTTTCGCACAGCCCGCCTGCTCGTCTGGCATTCATATTGCAACTGACTGTACATGCAGACAACACACAGAGAGGAGTAACAGATGCAGAACAGATACCGGATTATCGATACCACACTGAGAGAAGGGGAGCAGACTCCCGGGGTTTCTTTCAGCCTGACAGAGAAAAAACACATTATTGACGGCCTCGCCCTGATCGGCCTAGCAGAAATAGAAATCGGTATTTCATCTCGGCTCATGCCAGATCTGACCACCCTCTTCAGCCACTGCCGCAGCAGACATCCGGAGTTAGCCGTCTCTCTCTGGAGCAGGTGCAGAGCCGAGGATATCGGCTATGCCGCTACGCTCTTGCCTGACATCCTCTCTCTCTCCATCCCGGTATCCGATCTGCATCTGGAAAACCGACTCGAAAAGGACCGGAACTGGGCCCGCAGGGCACTATCAGAATCAATTATCCTGGCAAGGGGGTTGGGTTTGAGGGTTTCTGTCGGTTTTGAAGATGCAACCCGGGCGGATGCCGCTTTTCTCAAAGAAATGGCGGTTCTGGCCGAAAGACTGGGAGCGGAGAGAATCAGGCTGGCAGATACTGTGGGCATCAGCTCACCTGGCCGATTCAGCCTGTTGGTCCGTGAAGTGCAGGGAGTATTGACTGGATGCGAACTGGCAGTCCATACCCATAACGATTTCGGTATGGCTACCGCCAACGCCGTGGCCGCCCTCGAAGCCGGTGCCACCTGGGCCGACGCCACCGTTCTCGGTCTCGGGGAGAGGGCCGGTTGTGCCCGGCTTGAAGAACTCGTCGGCTATATCAGCCTATTGACAGAGGAAAAAGCGATGGCCTCCCATCATCTGAAAGATCTGGCGACCTATGTGGCCGCCCTCATCTCCATGACCATCGATCCGGCTCGGCCGCTTATCGGTAAGAGGATATTCACCTGCGAAACCGGGCTGCACCTGCAGGGACTGCAGAGGGATCCGACCACCTATGAACCCTATCCGCCGGAACGTGTGGGGGCCGAACGGAAATTGCTCTTCGGCGCAAAAAGCGGCCGACGGGCTATCATTGACAGACTTTCCCAGCTAGGACACAGTCTGGGTGAAGACCGGATTACCTCGTATATTAAGGCTATCCGGGAGCGTTCACAGGCCGCCAGGAGCCCGCTGACCGACTCCGAACTGCTGGCCGCAGTACTCAATCCCTGAACGAAAGGGAGCTTCCGCACTGTTTGGAGTTGGAATTATTTCCACTTCCAACTCCAAACGAACCTAATAGGCATCATACCGTGAGAGATTGTATTTCTTGATCTTGTAGCCCATCTGTCGCTGAGTCAACCCCAGTTCTTTGGCGGCTCTGACCTGTACCCAGCCGTGACGTTTCAAAGCGGACTCGACCTCCGTCCGTTCGATGTCCTGCAGGGACAGTCTCCCCTGATTCTCTCTGAGGGGAGAGGCCGGCTCGACGGCAATCCTCAGGGGCGGCACATCCTCTTTGAAGGGCACAAGAGGTGCTCGGACTTCCGGGGGCAGGTCGCCCAGGGTCAAATGCTCAGTCTCGGCCAGAATGACCATCCTTTCCACCAGGTTCTGCATCTCCCGCACATTGCCCGGCCATCTGTAGCTCACAAGAAAATCGAGGAGCTC
>JAUYSF010000429.1 GCA_030696435.1 Desulfoprunum sp.
TGTCCTTTTCCGCCAAACGCTGCAGATGGTCTCTGATGGCGGTGATCACTACCTCGTCGAGAGATCCGGTGGCCTCTTTACGGTATCTGGCGATGAAGGGAACGGTTGCCCCGTTTTCCAGGAGGGCGGCAGTCTCACTGACCTGTTGTTTTTCAATCTGGAGAGTCTTGGCGACTGCCGCTATATTACTGGTCTGTTCGGTCATGATTGGTATCTCGGGGTGAATGGGTATGAATGCCAAGAGTGAGGAGCGGAGACTGCCGAAACAATAGTCGTATATGTATGGCAGTGCAAGATCCTGTTTCTCGGAAGATTTTATGTAGAATTGAGTAAAATAAAGTAATAGCATTATGTTATGCAGTAATCATGGCTGGCAAAAGGAACAAAAACTGTTTGTCCTCGTTTTCTTTGCTTGCTCAATTATTCCCCGTCAAATATCCTAATAATGGGTTTTCTCTCTTTGACCCAAAAAAAGTGCAGAGAAGATGTTTGAGAAATCCTTTTTCCCAGCTGCAGAAAATATTCAATATCTGATGGAAGAATTTATGGATGCAAAAGATGTCATGCTGGCTGAAATAGCCCCTAAAGCTGTACTCAAAGCCCTAACCCCGGAGACAATGGAGGCGGTTCCCCAGGCCCTTCTTGTCGGTGACAAGGTGGTAATCCGGGAATTTCCTTTTAAGGTCGGCAGGGAGTCGAGGGTCCGTAAGGTTGACGGCAAGGTGGAGCGGATTGAACGGCCAAAACGGGATGACAGGGATCCGACAAATGATCTGTATCTTGTTGATCGAGGCCATCTTCTCAATATTTCCCGTGAGCATTTCCAGATCGAAAAGAACGGCGACGGTTATATTCTGGTGGACAGGGGCAGTGCCTGCGGCACCAAAATTGACGAAACCCGTGTGGGTGGAGCTGATCAGGAGGGCAGGCAGGTGTTGCGGGATGGTGATGTGATCGCCGTCGGGGCCAAGGGGACACCCTATCGCTTTCAGTTCATCGCCTTTGATGAGTACGAGATCTGCAGGAAGAATCAGACCGCCTGAGCAATTGCTTCAGTGACCTGGATGGCCAAACGGCTGGCTGCCACATTGTGGACCCGGACGATGGCTATACCCTCACGCACGCTGAGGGCTGAGATCACGGCGGTCAGGTTATCCCGGTCTTGCACCGCCAGGCCGCTCAGTTCGCCGAGAAAGCGTTTGCGCGAGTGGCCGAGCAGTACGGGCACCTTGAGGCTGGTCAATTCTTTGAGGTGTTTGAGGATCGAGAGGTTGTGCTGCATTGTCTTGCCAAAACCTATGCCCGGATCAATGATCAGGCGATCTTGGGCAACACCGTTTTCCCTCAGCCAGGCGATTCTTTCCTGAAAAAAAGCGATGACATCTGCAACCACATCCTGATATTCCGGCTTAATCTGCATATCTGCCGGGGTCCCCTGCATATGCATGATGATAAGGGGGACCGTGGATTCCTGCACCACTTCGAGCATCCGGGGATCTTTTCGCAGGGCGGAAATATCATTGATGATGTCGGCCCCGGCAGCCAGGGCCGTTCGGGCGACCGCCGCCTTGGTGGTGTCAATGGAAATGGGCGTTGGCCATCGTCTGCGGATGGCCTCTATGACCGGGATGACCCGCTCCAGTTCCTCGTCTTCCGAGACGGGCTCGGCAAAGGGACGGCTTGATTCACCACCGATATCGAGGATATCGGCGCCGTCATCGATCAGTCGTGCGGCCTGATCTACGGCCAGGGAGAGCGAATGAAAGGAGCCTCCGTCGGAAAAGGAGTCGGGCGTCACATTGAGGATGCCCATGATCCTGACGGAGGCTGGCGGGGTCATTCTTTTTCGGGTGTCTGCTCTGCCACAGGCTCGATCGTTGATTCTGTCGTCTCCTGGTCATCATCAGCCGGGGCTTCCTCTTTCTCCGGCTCAGGAGCTGGAGTGGCGGCCTGTGGTCGTTTTTTTGGCCGGGGTTTTGCTGCTACTACCTTCTTCGGGTATTTTCCAGGCCTGAGCTCTTCAATCATCTCAACGATATCTTCGAGAACGATCGTCTCCTTCTCGAGGAGATCTTCGGCCATTCTGGTCAGGACATCCTTATTACCTTCCAGAAGTTTTGTCACCTTTTCGGCCGCTTCCAGGATGATTCTTTTCACTGCCACATCGATTTGGCATGCTGTCTCTTCACTGAAATCGCGATGCTGGGCGATTTCCCGGCCGAGAAAGATCTGTTCCTCTTTCTTGCCATAGGTCAGGGGGCCGAGTTCGTCGCTCATGCCCCATTCACAGACCATTTTTCGAGCAAGCGCTGAGGCTCGCTCGATATCGTTGCCGGCGCCGGTGGTGATTTCGTTAAAGATAATTTTTTCTGCCAGCCGCCCGCCGTAAAGAATGCAGATGGTGTTTTCCAGAAAGGTTTTAGAATGGGTGTATTTATCGTCGGTCGGCAATTGCATGGTCAGACCAAGGGCCCGACCGCGTGGAATAATAGTCACTTTATGGATAGGATCGGTGTCGGCCAGAAGCCAAGCCACTAAGGCGTGTCCCGCCTCGTGATAGGCGGTAATGGCCTTTTCTTTTTCACTGATGATCATCGATCGCCGCTCCGCCCCCATCATGATCTTGTCTTTGGCCCGATCGAGCAGCTCAGGACTGATCTCCTTCGCCCCTGTGCGGGCTGCCATGAGGGCTGCCTCATTGACAAGATTTTCCAGGTCGGCACCGGAGAAACCAGGTGTGCCGCGGGCCAGAATTTCCAGATCGATATTGGCTGCCATTTTGGTCTTTTTGGCATAGATCTCAAGAATTTTCTGTCGTCCGCCAACATCCGGAACCGGCACGATAACCTGGCGGTCAAAACGTCCCGGCCGCAGGAGGGCCGGGTCGAGAACATCGGGCCGGTTGGTTGCCGCGACAATGATAACTCCGTCATTGCTCTCAAACCCGTCCATCTCAACCAGCAACTGGTTGAGGGTCTGTTCCCGTTCGTCGTGTCCGCCGCCGAGGCCGGCACCGCGATGTCGACCAACGGCGTCAATCTCATCGATGAAGATAATGCAGGGCGCATTTTTTTTGCCCTGGGCGAACATATCGCGGACCCTGGAGGCACCGACACCGACAAACATCTCGACAAAATCGGAGCCGGAAATGCTGAAAAAGGGTACGTCGGCCTCTCCGGCAATGGCCTTGGCCAGCAGGGTCTTGCCGGTGCCGGGCGCTCCGGCGAGAAGTACGCCTGTTGGAATTCTTCCGCCCAGGGCGGTGAATTTCCCAGGGTCTTTGAGGAAATCAACTATCTCCTCGAGTTCTTCCTTGGCCTCATCGATGCCGGCCACATCGGCAAAGGTCACCTTATTATTGCTCTGCTCGGTGAGTCTCGCCCTGTTTTTGCCGAATGACAAGGCGCCGCCCTTGCCTCCGCCCTGCATCTGCCGCATGAAAAAAACCCAAACGCCAATGAGCAGCAACATCGGGAACCAGGAGACAAAAATGGTCATCAGTAAGGAATCTTTCTGGGCTTCCTTGACGTTTATATCGACGCCGGTCTTCCGTAAAATAGAAATAAGCTCAGTGTCGGCCATCGGATAAATGGTCTGAAACGGCTTGCCGTCCTGCAGGGTTCCGGAAAGCACATCGCCACTGATGGTAACCCGGGTGATCGCCTTGCTCTCAATGCTCGACATGAATTCGCTATAGGTGAGCGTTCCCGGATTGGTTTGCGGCTTATTAAAAATATTGAAAAGAAGGATCATGGTCAAGCCGATCACCAACCACATGCTCAGATTTTTATAAAAAGTATTCAACGAAGTCTCCGGTAGCTCCTGGTTATCTTTAATGTTTCTTTTTTGGTCTCTTTAAAAAACTCTTTGCACCTTTCTTGCGAAGAGCATTTCGTGAAGAGACTCATCCCGTC
>JAUYSF010000432.1 GCA_030696435.1 Desulfoprunum sp.
AGTCGAGAACCTGCCAAAAACACTACGCCTTGTATATCGAACTTTTTATCTAGCCATCTGTGATCTTTGTGGCGACTTTTTACGAGTTTATCAATCCTGATCTTTCGGATCCATCCCAAGACAACCCTCGTCACTCTCTCCCCGCCTGCCTTCCCGCACATTCTCACCATGCGACGTGATGTCTCAATGTGAGACGGGGTGGCCTCTCCTGTTTTTCCTACCTTCCTGATTAAGCTACGTTTTTGTCGATTTTGTCTTTGGCACATAATTTGCTAAGAAGCCGTGACACGCGGTTGTCTCGTCGCGTTCTCATTTTGATTTAGAAACGGAATAAACCGCAGGTACAGAGAGGAAAATGTCTAATTACACGTTTGCTCAGCTTGTCGATGTAACAGAGGTGCGACAGCTGCTGGAATCTCACCACAGTCTTACAGGGATGGCATACAGCGTTTTCGACAGTGATGAGAATAACCTTGTCGCCGTGGGCTGGCAGGATATTTGCGTACAGTTCCAGCTGGTCAATCCCGTCAGGTGTGTGCCCTGCCGTGAAAGCGACACCTCAGTAAAATCGCATCTGCTTGGCTTTGAGGGAGATGTCATTGAGTCTTCTTGCGCGAACGGGATGATAGATGTCGCTCTCCCCATCGTCATCGAAGGGAAGCATATGGCGACGTTCTGCACGGGCCAGTTCTTTTGCGACACCGCCATGCCCGATACGGAATACTTCCGCACCCAGGCCGAGACCCTCGGGTTTGATACCGATGAGTATTTCAAGGCGCTCGGCCGAGTTCCCCTGTTCAGCAGTGAATATGTCCGTGGGAATATGCTCTTTTTGGCCAATATGATAAACGTTCTGGCGAGAAGCGGACTCAATAAACTCAGAGACACCCGGAGCCAGTTGTCCGCAGTGCTCAATACCATCCCCGACCCGATCTGGCTGAAGAATACGGCAGGGGTCTATCTTGCCTGCAACCCCGCCTTCGAAAAAATATTAGGCTGCAGCGAGTCGGAGATTGTCGGTAAGACCGACCACGATTTCGTCGATGCCGCACTGGCGGATTATTTCATCCAAAAAGACCGGGAGGCCGTGGCAGCCGGCAGGCTCTGCATCTACGAGGAAGAGGTCGCCTACGCGGCTGATGGCCACCGGAGGATACTGGAAAACTGCAAGATACCGTTTTACGGTCCGGATGGTCACATGCTGGGCGTTCTCGGCATTGCCCACGACATCACCGAACGCAAACGGATGGAAGAGGCCCTGCGTGAGAGCGAAAAAACCCTGCGAGGGTTTATGGAGAACATGCCGGCAGGCTGCATCTGGACGGATATCGACGGCAACATCGAATACATGAACAAATATTTCGTGGAACTCTTGGGATATACCTTAAATGAGACACCAACCATTGAGGTTCTCTTTGAGCGGATCTTCCCGGACCCGGAGCAAAGGGCCCGGATTCATGCCGTATATACCGGCGCATTTGCCAAAGCGGCAAAGGCCATGGCGCCATTTCAGTCTTTGAAAACTCGAATGATCTGTAAGGATGGCTCTTCCCGGCATGTTATCGTCAACGCCCATCCTGTCCGGACCCACGTGATCGCCGTCCTCACCGATATCACCGAACGCGAGCACATCCAAAATGAACTCTTGAAGGCCCAGAAGCTGGAAGCCCTTGGAGTTTTGGCTGGCGGTATCGCCCATGACTTCAACAACATCCTTACAGGAGTCGTAGGACATATCTTGCTTGCCCAGAAATCTCTCGATACCACCTCCGAGATGCATAAATCCTTGGAAATCGCCAGAACGGCCTCCCTGCGAGCCACTGAACTTACGCAGCGTCTCGTATCCTTCACCAAGGGCGACGTCCTGATCAAGAAACACGTTTCCGTCCGGGGCCTGGTGAACGAGTCGGTTTCGCTGGTGGTGCAAGAGGGCTGTGTGCAAGGGAACGTCTATGTCCCGGATACTCTTCACGATATAGAGGCAGATGAAGGACAGATCAGTCGACTCTTCAACAATATTGTCATCAATGCCGTGGAGTCGATGCCAAGTGGGGGGACTCTCACCGTTCAGGCCGACAATGCCAACCCGGATGAGTGTGAAGCGATGGGGCTACTTGCCGGTAGGTATATCAGGATATCATTTACTGATGAGGGGTGCGGCATCACCGAGGAAGACCAGAAGAAAATCTTTGATCCCTATTTCACCGTCAAAGCCTTTGGCACGGGGCTCGGACTGGCTTCGTGCCATTCCATCGTCGCCAAGCATGGCGGGCGGATATTCGTATCGTCCGTGGTTGGAACCGGCACAACTTTCACCATCTACCTTCCCTCTCTGGGAAATTCCCTTCAGGAGGATAGTCGCGACACGCAGGCAGAACCAGTGCAGCGACTGGGTGGAACCGTCCTGGTCATGGACGATAATAACTCGATCCGCCGCGTCGTTGAGAAAATACTCCGCCGTATCGGCTACCGGGCAACAGTCTGTGTCGACGGTCAGGCGGCTGTTGCGCTCTATAAGGAGGCCAAGGAGGCTGGCACGCCTTTTGATGCCGTCATCGTGGACCTTACCGTACCGAACGGCATGGGCGGAGAGGAGGCGGCTCGGCATATGCTGGAATACGATCCCGAGGCCCGCCTGATCGTTTCGAGTGGCTACACTATTAATCCGATCATCGACAGGTATGCCGAATACGGGTTTTCCGACTTCCTGGCCAAGCCCTATTCTATTGGCCAGCTGACGCAGGTATTAGATAATCTTTGCCAGAGAGAAACCAGCAAGATGCCAGAGTCACGAAAAATTGACAGTTAAGCCAGACAATGTGTCTCATTTATTGTCACTGGTATTGATAACAAAAAAAAGCAGCAAACAGGAGTTGAAAATGCAGTGGAAAAACATAAAAATACAGCCGAAATTGATTTGTCTCTTCATCCTCGTCGCCCTCGTCCCTCTCGCTCTCACGGGCTGGTGGAGTGCCCGACTCTCCAAACAGGCATTGCACACCAAATCCCATGACCAGCTTGAGTCAATTCGGGAAATAAAGCGGGTTCAGGTCGAGTCTTTTTTCAATGACCGGCTCCGTGACGTTAAGGTGTTGGCCAACACTCCCAACATTGCCGAAGCGTTCAAGGCCCTGGATGCCTCAATGAAAAATGAGGGCGGTGCTGGTGCTTCTTTCAAGGGCCTGAACAACGGCAAATTCGAGGCGCCTGCTGCCTATCAGGCTGTGCATGGCCGCTATTTTCCGACCTTGCAGTTTTATTTGGAGCAGTACGGCTACTATGATCTGTTCCTGATGGATGCCGATCAGGGGCTGGTCTGCTTCACCATCGCCAAAGAGGGCGATTTTGCCCAAAAGACCGCTGAGATAGACTCATCGCTCAAGGATGTCTGGAACGCCGCCAAATCCGGCAAAGTCACTCTTTCCGATACCAAACCGTATGCGCTTTCCGCCGGTGCCCCGGCCCAATTTACGGCAGCGCCCATTCTGGAAAATGGCCGGGTTATCGGGGTGGTCGCCCTGCAGATCTCCGGCAAGGCCGTCAATGATATCATGCAACAGCGTTCAGGCATGGGTGCATCCGGTGAAACGTATCTGGTAGGCCAGGACAAGCTGATGCGTTCCGACTCGTTTCTGGATAAGGAGAATCATAGCGTCACTGCTTCCTTTGCCCGTCCGGACAAAGGCCGGGTCGATACGGTAGCCAGCCGGAATGCCCTGGAGGGTAAATCCGGTTCAGAGGTTATCATCGATTACAACGGCAACCCGGTTCTTTCCAACTATTCGCCGATTACAGTCGGGGGCAACACCTGGGGGCTGCTGGCAGAAATCGACGAAGCCGAGGTCGAACAACCAATCCATAAACTGGTGGTGACGATTGCCAGCATAGGGTCGATCCTGATGCTTGCTGCCGCTGTGGTTGCTTTTTTTCTCGGGGCGATAATTGCCAAACCTCTGAGCAGAAATGTCGATTTCGCCCAAAAGGTGGCCGCCGGCGATCTGGCGCACACCATCCCCAACGATCAACATGATGAAGTCGGTCTTTTGGCCTCGGCACTCAATGCCATGGTTCTGAGTCTCAAGACGATGTTTGGCGACATCATGGAAGGGGCACAGTCGCTGTCTTCCTCGTCCGGTCATCTGGCATCGATCTCCGAACAGATGTCTTCAACCGCCGAGATCACCAGCAGCAGGGCAGGCAACGTTGCTGCGGCAGCCGAAGAGATGAGCGTCACTATGAACAGTATCGCCGCCGCTGCCGAACAGGCCGCCAGCAACGTCAATTCAGTGGCCTCCGCTTCAGAAGAGATGACGGCAACTATCGACGAGATAGCCCGCAACACAGCACGAACCAGTCTCATGACCGAAAACGCCAACGAGAGGGCTGCCATCACCTTCGACAAGGTCAATCTGTTGGGACGGGCCGCCAAGGACATCAGCAAGGTAACCGAATCGATCACCGCAATCTCCGATCAGACCAACCTGCTCGCCCTCAACGCGACCATTGAAGCAGCACGGGCCGGCGAAGCAGGCAAGGGCTTTGCCGTAGTCGCCAATGAAATCAAGGAACTGGCCAAACAGACGGCCCAGGCAACCTTGGAGATCAAAAGCAAAATAGACGGGATACAGCAGTCCACCGATGAGACCGTCAATGAAATTACCCAGATCACCACGATCATCAGGGAAATCGACGAAATGACCAAAACGGTCGCTGCCGCCATTGAAGAGCAGTCGGTGACGACCAAGGAGATTGCTAACAATGTGGCCCAGGCCTCTCAAGGTATTCATGAAGTTACCGGAAACGTGGCCCAGAGCGCCACAGTTGCGGCGGGAATTGCCCACGACATCGCTGGAATCAACCAAGCCTCCCATGAACTTGCCGAGAGCAGCTTGCTTGTGAAAACAAATGCAGGAGAGCTGGATTCCTTTTCGACGTCTTTGGCTGCAATGGTTGACAAGTTCAAGATTTAGGAACCGTTAACTATTCAGCGAATTAAATCGCTATCGAAATCGCTATCGAAATCGGGATCGAAATCGAAATCGAATTCGCAAAAATCATAGCAGTTTCAGGGAAAGTGCGACTGTGACTCAGAATTCACTGCAGCGGAAGACTCAATCCGATTTCGATAGTGATAGCGAATTAAATCCCGCTGGATTCAATGACAACAAGCTGAACAGTTATATTACATCTATTAGAGTGGTGGTTTATGCAAATTGAAGA
>JAUYSF010000001.1 GCA_030696435.1 Desulfoprunum sp.
CGCCGAAAAAAAGCAAACTCTGGAGTGTCATCATCACGAACACGAAGAAAAAAGGATATTTTTTATCTGAACCAGTCGCCAACCGGGGAAGACTACTGCACTTTATCGGGAAAAACAACATCCGCCGCATCTCCCCCCCCACCTCTGGCACATCTAACAATAAACAGGGACACTCCCCAGTTTTATCTTTGTGAAAACTGGGGAGTGTCCCTGTTTATTGCCCTGGCCAAGCGACGTATGCCTTCCTCAATCTCAGCCTCCGGTTGATAGGCAAAATTGAGCCGAAGATATGCGTCCGGCAACTGCCCGTCAACTGCCGACTGCTCCCCCTGGGCATACCCGACTCCCTCCCGGCAAGAGCGGCGAAAGAGTTCATCCATTGCTATCCCCTGCGGCAAGCGCAACCAGATATAGAAGCCACCTTTCGGAGGAGTCAAGCTCACCTCTTTTGGCAGATATTCTTCGATGGCCCTGAGCATGGCATCCCGTCGCTTCCGGTAGATCCGGCAGGAGCGGCGGAGATGAGCCTGATAACGGCCAACCGAGAGATAGTCATCGAGCGAGCGCTGCAACAGATTCGAGGTCGCCAAATCGCTCAAGCATTTGCGTTTCAACAAACTATCGTAGACCGGCCCGTCGGCGACCAGAAACCCGATCCGTAGATCAGGCATGAGCATCTTGGAAAAGGTGCTGACATAGATCACCATGCCACTTTGGTCAAAGGCCTTGAGGGCAGGTTGAGCGCAGCCCTCGTAGCGCAGATCACCGACATGATCGTCCTCCAAGACCGGGACATTGTAACGGCTGGCCAATTCCAGCACCTGCCGGCGCCGCTGGCTCGACATACAGACGCCGGTGGGATTCTGGAAATTGGGGATGGTGTAGAGGAGTTTGGGATGATGCTGCCGTAGCAGGTCTTCCAACTTGTCGACCTGCATACCGTCGCAATCAACCTCGACCCCGATCGGGGCGACATCCATTGATCGAAAAATATCCAGGGCTCCCGAATAGGTCGGATTCTCGGTCACCACCACATCACCCGGCCGCAGGAGCAGTTGCGCCACAAGCATAATGGCCTGTTGAGAACCGGTGGTAACGAGAATGTTGTCCGGCGCGGTCTGCAAACCCTGGCTCGCCAAAATCTGGGCAATGGTCGCCCGCAAGGGGCCAAAACCTCGAGGATCGCCGTAGGTGCAGCCGGTCGCCCCCTGCCGGCGAATGATCTTCTGAATACTCTGACCGAAATCCTTGAATGACAGCAGATGGGGATCGCCTATGCCGCCGCCGAAGTTGATCGGCTGGGGATGGCTGTACTCCATTCTTTTCTGGTCATTAAAGCTCTCCTTTTTGACCCTGGCCAACGGACCCTGCTGCCAGAGGGGCCAGATTTCCAGCCCTTCGCCGACCTGGACCGGGCCGCGGGGGCTAGTGGCCAGGACATAGGTACCGCTGCCCTGCCGACCGGCAATCAGCCCGTCCGCCTCCAGCCGGGCATAGGCATTCTCAACAGTGATCCGGTTCACCTGCAAGTCCATGGCCAGCCGCCGAACCGCCGGCAGGCGCATTCCTGCCGCCAGATTACCCGAAAGCATGCCCTGCCGGAGAAAGTCTTCAATCTGCTGATAGAGCGGATGACCGCCCGCGCGATCAAGCGGTATGCGCATAGTGGAATCCTCCTTTTTGACTGTATGCCAATATACCACAGAGGTCATATTCCTCCAGTCCAATATGCAAATATTAACAATTGACCCTATTAATTTTCTACAATAGTGCCCCTTTTTATAAGGCCTTTTTTTTCATATAGAGGAAGTTAAGGATGTTTCCCCAGAAAAAAACTCCATGATGAGGCATATAATGAGATCACAACAGGAGGGCAATGGAGCTCGCAGCAGCTACGCCATGGTCTTTACCAGTGCGCTTTTCCTCTCGATAAGCGGAATACTGGTCCATCACCTCACCGAGATTTATCCCTTTCCGCCAATGATTTTAGCCTTCTGCTGCAACTTTTTTTTCAGCGTTTTCCTGCTGTTCATTCTCGAACTGTATTATCCCTTTCTCATGGAGATAAGGCGGCGGGACTTGGGATATCTGATGACATACGGCTTTCTTCTTGCGGTGTTCGACATCCCCCAGACCGCCTCGGTGGCGATCAACGGCACGGCTATCGTCATCCTGCTCGGCTGGTGGTTTCTTGACACAGAGCGGCATGGACGTCTCAATCCCTGGACCACCCTGCTCTTTACCTTCGGCTTTGCTTCTCTCTTCCTGCTGGCATTCAATCTGCTCGAATAAACAGGGACGCTCCCCAGTTTTTTCGGGTCATCCGGCAAGTGAGTACCTCTGAGTATGGAGATAATAAACGTTCTGGTCTTCTGCGAGGATGAACCGGGAGATCCTCAGTTTTTTGCCCGTTCCGCTGTCGCAATGGCATACATCTGCCCGGCCTCATCCATCAAAGCCATGGAGGTCAGCCAGATCTCTACGACAGTACCATCTTTGGCGAGTCGCTGTGTCTGATACGGTTCCAGGATGTGGCCCTGGCTGAGCTGAGAGATTTCCACCAGGGCCTTCTCGCGCAGCCTCTCCGGGATCCGATCGCGGACGTGCATGGCCAAGGCCTCGGCCTCACTCCAGCCATACATCCGCACTGCGCCGGGATTCCAGGCAATGATGCGGCCCTGCAGATCCTGCACGGTGATGGCATCGTGGGCATCGCGTACGACTACGGCCAGACGGAGCTGCTCGTTGGCCTTGTGCAGCCTCTCCTTGATTTTCATCATCTCGGTGATGTCCATGAAGGTTATCACCGCGCCCTCAATCACATTATCGATCGTGCGGTAGGGCTGGATGCGCAGGGTGTACCACTTGCCCTCAGTGGTCTGCACGTCCACCTCTCTGGGCATCAGGGTGTCCAAAACTGCCTGGATGTCCGCGACCAGGTTGACATAGCCCACCAAGTTGGAGACGATGTGGCCCACAGGTCGACCGAGATCGCTTACGATCAGGTTGATCATCCGAGTCGAGGCCGGGGTGAAACGCAGGATGCGCAGGCTGTGATCGACAAAGACCGTGCCGATACCGGTGCCGGCCAGCAGGTTGTTCATGTCGTTGTTGGCTTGCGAGAGATCCGCTACCTTGGTCTGCAGTTCGTTGTTGACCGTGGCCAGTTCTTCGTTGATCGATTGCAACTCCTCTTTCGAGGTCTCGAGCTCCTCGTTGGTGGATTGCAGTTCTTCATTGACGGACTGCATCTCCTCATTCGAGGACTTGAGCTCTTCGGCGGAGGTCTCCAGTTCTTCGATCGTGCTCTGGAGGTATTCTTCCTTTGCCCGCAGTTCCAGCCTGAGCGCGGCGATGCCTGCGTCGGCGTCCGGCGTCGCGGAGGCGTGTGCGTCGGCCGCCT
>JAUYSF010000070.1 GCA_030696435.1 Desulfoprunum sp.
CAGCTCAACAGGGGCTCCTACAACAATTCTGCACCGGGATGAGGTGCGTTCAGTGATGCGCTCCCGGCGAAACAAGCCGCTGTTTTTTATCGATATTGCCGTACCGCGTGATCTTGATCCGCAACTCAATGAGCTGGAAAACGTCTATCTATATGATATTGACGATCTCAGCAGCGTGGTCGAGATGAACCGTTCCGAACGCGACCGGGAGGCGGTCAAGGCTGGCCGGATTGTCGATGAGATGACCTTGACATTCCAAAGATGGGTTGAGGGCATGTCGGTGACCCCGACTATTCAGGCCCTGCGCCAGAAGGTGAGCAGCATCTGTCGGCTGGAACTTGAGCGGACCCTGCCACGACTACAGTCTCTTACCGAACAGGAGAAAAAAGGTCTTGAGATGATGACCGCTGCCATCACCGCAAGAATCCTGCACGATCCGCTCAGCTATCTGAAGGGCGACTCCTGCGGTGGGCGCGACACCAGTGAAGTGAAAATCAATATGGTGCGAACCCTCTTTGGCCTAGGCGATGACAAGGAATGAACAGCGGTTATGAGGAACATCTCGACAATGAATGGTTTCTGGTCAGGTATTCGGGTGAAACCCCTGAGATCGCTCTGTATTCAGCCATCCATTATCTGACCGAGGCTGAGGATGGACCAAAGCTCAGCCTCAGCGAGGAACAGGTTGCCCTGTTGAAAGAGGCGGCGGCTGAACGCTATCGGGAGATTGTGCTCCGCGATCTGCAGCCGGAGAACCGGGACAAGACAATATATCGGGGGCTCAAACGCGCGATTATCAACTTTCAGAGATTCGAGTGCTTTTGCCGTCGCCAGCACCTGGACGGACAGGATTTCAAAAAGGAAGTGGCGGCTTCGCTCCTTTTTTTTCTGGCGACGGAGTGTGTCGAGGTGGCCAAGGGCAGCAGGAACTCATCAATCAACTGTTCATTCCAGGAGCTGAATGCCTTTGCCCGTGAGGTCGGGCTGGTCGTGAATCGTCTGCCCCGGCATATTGAGACCGTCTGTCCCGAATAGCTCTTTCGGCCTTTTTTGTATTCCTGCCACAACAACGGTCATCTCGCCATTCTCATTAAAAAGAGTATGTTGCTTCGGTCTTTGTCGTGGTATTTGTGTTGTGCTTCTGGTATGTCTTTTGTGGATTATTGAGGCAGCTCTTCAGAGGTTTGTCATTTTCACTCTTTCACCGGTCTGTCATGAATTTATCGAAAAAACTCACACTTACCATTCTGATCCTGCTGGTTTTTCCTTTTTTGGCGGCAGCAAAAACGTCTGAACAGGACAATTCTTCCTCTTTCCAGAAAAGAAATCAGCTCATCGGTTATATGCTGGCCAAGCAACTGCCGACCATTCATTTCAGCGACAAAAAGATGAATGATGAGCAAGCCCGGGCTGCCTTTACCCTCTATATCAAACAGTTGGATTTTCAAAAGAGATTCCTGCTGAAAAAAGATACCGATGAGCTTGCCGCTTTCACGCCATATATTGATGACAATCTGGAGCAGGGTACAAATTCTCTTCCCGACGCCGGTTTTGATATCCTCGGTGAGAGAATTGATCAGGTTGAAAAGATAGTCGGAGAGATCCTCGGAGGACCGTTTGACTTCAACGCTGCAGACTCTCTGGAGACTGATCCTGAAAAGCTCATGTTTGCTAAAGATCTTCAAGAATTACGAGAGAGGTGGCGCCTCATCCTCAAATATGAGGTAATTGCCAGAGACCTTGAACTCGAAGATGAGGCGAAAAAGGCTAAAGAGAACAAATCGTCGGAGACCCTCTTTCAGGAGGCCAAAGACAAGGTTACCAAGCGATACAAGGAGATATTTCACCGACTGCGGCAGGAAACCCGCCAGGACCACTATGACCGTTTCTTCAATGCAGTGACCCGGGCCTTTGACCCGCACACTAATTATATTCCACCTGCCGGCAAGGAGCAGTTTGATATCAGCATGCGCGGCAGCCTTGAAGGTATCGGGGCGTTGTTGCGGGAAGATGATGGCTTTATCAAGGTAGACCGGATAATTCCGGGCAGTGCCTCCGCCAAGCAAGGGAGGCTGCAGGCGAAAGATATCATATTGCAGGTCGCCCAGGGCAAAGAAGAGCCTGTTGATATTACCGATATGCGATTGCGTGATGCGGTACGCCTTATTCGCGGGCCCAAAGGAAGCGAGGTGCGGCTTACGGTGAAGAAAGCCGATGGGGCGAGGGACATCATCCCTATCATTCGTGATGTCGTGCAGATCGAAGAGACCTTTGTCAAGAGCACTGTGCTGAAAAACCCGGACGGTAGGATGATCGGCCTGATCAATATCCCAGGCTTTTATCGGGATTTTGAGAAAACCAATAATGGTGAGGCCGCGAGGAATTCCACAGATGACACTCGCAAGGAGCTGCTGGATCTCAAGTCGAAAGGAGTTAGTGGTATAATCCTCGATCTCCGCAATAACGGTGGTGGTGCCCTCGTTGATGCCGTTGATATTGCCGGTCTGTTCCTTACTTCAGGTCCTGTGGTACAGGTGAAAAACAGCAATGGCACCGTGCGGGTGTTAAACGATGAAGATCCGGAGGTCGTCTATGATGGCCCTCTGGTGGTCTTGGTGAACGCCTTTTCAGCATCGGCATCCGAAATTGTGGCCGCTGCCCTCCAGGACTATAAGCGTGCTGTCATTGTCGGCGGCCCCACGACCCATGGCAAAGGGACAGTTCAGACAGTTATTAATCTCAATGACAATATTCCTCTTCTGCACGCCAACAAGTATGACGACCTTGGCGCCTTAAAGGTCACAATCCAGAAATTTTATCGGATAACCGGTGGTTCTACCCAATATAAAGGAATTGAACCGGATATTACTCTGCCCAGCCTTCTGCAAAGCCTCAAGTCGGGTGAACGCTACCTTGAATATTCACTGCCGTGGGACAGCATCGCGCCTGTAGCCTTTACCACCTCCAGCGAGCATCCTTTGCAATTGGCTGCTTTACGGAATGCAAGTGCAACACGTGTGAAAGGAGATCCCGGTTTTGTGGTCATCGAAAAGGAGATCACTCGGGTGGAAGAGCGGATTAATAATACCGTTGTTTCTCTGAAGATTAAAGATATGCGTACAAAACAGGAAGAGTCGAAGATTGCCAAAGAGACGGTAGGTAAGCAGTTTCGGCTCTATCAGGACGAAGCGGGTGACGAAGAGAATCCTGACGCCAAAGATAGCGGTCAGGAGGTCGGCAACAAGGCCTGGCTGGAAGAGGTTCATGAAGATCCCTATATTCGTGAGGCAAATCATATTGTCACCGACCTGCAAGGCAAAAAATAATCTTTTCCAATGACCTGGGTTTTCTCTGCCAATCCCTATGTTGTCAGGGAAGTCGGCAATAAAAATCTTCTTGAAAAAGAAAAGGAAAGATGCTAGAAATTCGCCCTTGTGAATGGTCATTCATTTAACAAAGGACTGCTTTAAGCTGGTGTTGACATTGATTTTTAATAATTTAAGGCGGTTAATAGATGGATCTCGCTGAGGCTTTCAGGAATTACAAAGAAAAGATTGTTGACAGTTGGGTTGAGTATACGCTTTCAACGTATCAGTCTTCGAGCTTTTTCGTGAAGGAGCGGGATATCTTTGCCAATCCGGTTGGCGGCAATATCCGGGAGGCCCTGAAGAGGCTCTTCCCACTCCTCATCAAAGGAGCCGATGTACAAGAGTGTGTTCCTTCACTTGAGCAGATTTTGAAAATCCGCTCAATCCAAGAGTTTTCCCCCTCCCAGGCAATAGCCCCCCTGAACGCAGTAAAACATATTGCCCGCGAGATACTGGCTGCCGACAAAGAACGATGTCATCTCGTACATGAACTCTATGATTTTGAATTTGCAGTAGATCTGGCTGTTCTGGCGGCTTTTGATATTTATATGCAATGCAGGGAGCGACTGTATCAGACCCGGATACTGGAAATTAAATCGGGTACTCATATTCTTACAGACAGTAAGTGCCCTTCGGCATTACTGAAAGATACTAAGCAGGGAACTATTCCAACGGTCGAGAGTATTTAACTGGTCACCATGTTGCACGATTGGCCTTTGTCCGACGTGGTTGCCCCAATAACAGTTCAATTTGAAGTGAGGTAAGAAATGAAGTACGCCTTCTCATTCCTGGCAGTCATAGCGCTTATTCTGATTGCTTGGGCAGGATCCCATATACCGGGGATGCCATATTTTTTTGGTGTTTTTGTCCCTTATATGGCTATTGCGATCTTCCTGGGTGGCTTTGTCTACAGAGTGGTGCAATGGGCCAAGTCGCCTGTGCCCTTCTCTATTCAGACCACCTGTGGACAGGGAAAATCGCTGGATTTCATCAAGCACAACCGGCTTGAAGCACCAGATACAACGGCAGAGGTGGTGGCCCGGATGATGCTGGAGATCCTCACCTTCAGGTCTTTGTTCAGGAATACCAAATCAGACTTGCTTGCCGGTCCAAAAATCACCTACGAGTCCTCCAAATGGCTCTGGCTGTTCGCGCTTATCTTCCATTATTCATTTCTGATTGTGGTGATCAGGCATATGCGCCTGTTCCTCAATCCGGTGCCTGAGGTTCTCGCTTTCCTCGATTGGGCCGACAGCATGTTCGAGATAGGCAGCCCCAGCATGTATATGACCACCGCAGGTCTGATCGGTGGCGCCGCCTTGCTGTTCTCCAGGCGGCTTGTCAATCGTCATGTGCGCTATATCTCACTGGCTAATGATTATTTCCCTCTGGTCTTGATATTTGCCATCGGTATCACCGGTGCCCTGATGCGGCATTTTCTGCGTGGCGGTATCGATATCGTTGCCATCAAACAACTGGCAGTGGGGCTTGTCACCTTCTCGCCAACCATTAACGGCGAAATAGGGTCGATATTCTATATTCATCTCTTTTTGGTTTCCACTCTGCTGATTTATTTCCCGTTCAGCAAGCTCATGCATCTCGGTGGTGTCTTCCTGAGTCCGACCCGTAACATGAAGAACAATAGCCGGGCTGTCCGTCATATCAATCCTTGGAATGATCCGGACATCAAACCCCATTCCTATGCAGGTTACGAAGATGAATTCCGTGAATTCATGGTAGAGGCAGGCATTCCAGTTGAAAAAGAGTTGCCAACTCAAAAGGATGAAGAATAACAGTTTAGACCCATAACTAGCTTATAAGGATTAGACAACGATGGCAGTTCCAAAATTAGAACAATTATCGAAAAGCGTAGTGCAGGGACCGTCCTTGGCAACTGGAGCAATACCAACCAGGGACTGGATGGACATCCCGGCGGTGTTCAAAGAGGGCAACTATGCCTACCCCGCCAAAAAGGAGAAGGTTGAGTATCTCAACAGTCAGAAAGGCCTGCACTTTCCCAATGCCCGTGAATGGTCGCCGGAAGATGACGATTGGAAACTCCCGGAAAACTGGAAGGAGATCATTCTCAGCGGCTTGAAAGAGCGACTGGACAAGTTTCGGTCCTTGAAAATCTTCATGGATTGCTGTGTCCGTTGTGGTGCCTGTGCCGACAAGTGCCACTTTTTCCTGGGGACAGGAGATCCGAAAAATATGCCGGTGATGAGGGCTGAACTTTTACGCTCCGTCTATCGCAATGATTTCACCCTGGCTGGCAAGATTCTCGGCAGGATGGCCGGAGCCCGCGAGATGACTGTGGGCGTATTGAAAGAATGGTTCATGTATTCCTATCAGTGTACTGAGTGCAGGCGTTGTTCGGTCTTCTGCCCTTACGGCATTGATACCGCCGAAGTGACCATGATGCTCCGCGAACTGCTGCATCTGGTCGGTGTTGGTATCAACTGGATTTTGGAGCCGGCCTCCAACTCCAACCGAACCGGTAACCATATGGGCTTGCAGCCCCATACCTTTAAAGACAATGTGGATTTTCTGGCGGATGATCTTGAGAATCTCACCGGTGTCCGGATCAACCCTACGTTTAACAGGAAAGGGGCAGAAATCCTCTTTATCACACCTTCCGCCGATGTCTTCGCTGAGCCCGGGCTCTACACGGCCATGGGCTATCTGATCCTTTTCGAAGCAATCGGTCTTGATTACACCTGGTCGACTTATGCCTCAGAGGGTGGAAACTTTGG
>JAUYSF010000144.1 GCA_030696435.1 Desulfoprunum sp.
TACGGCCTCGGAATTGACATTCGCGCCCAGCTTGCGCAGCTTATCGAAAATAATCAAAGATTCATCATAACGATGGAGTGTCTGGCTGAGCCAAGTAGCATAGTTGACGGCATGAGGCAGGACATCGGCAGGAATACTTCCGCTATTAATGACCCCATTGATGCCTCTATTTCCGCAAAGTCTGACACCTTGGTAAATATCGCCACCATTCTGGATTGCTTGGCCAGCCTGCGAGCAAGCATTGATGATTGATTGATTTTTCCACTCTCCAGAAAGGATCATGTCTATATTAATCCTATAAGCCTGCATCGGCCAGCTCGAATCTTTCAGGCGATTTACCGGAGCCTCTGCCGCAAGAAGAACGTCCCCTTTAATAAACAGATAGCTTGCAGGGATCGGAAACCGCGCGACCTCAGTTGCGGAGTTCATATCAAATACGACGATACCGTTCTGTTTTTCTGTCGTTGTGAAAATCAAACCCTTATAGAGAGCAACGGAGTAAAAAAGTGAATACCTTGGAATACTGCGCTCCACTGAAAACGACTTCAGGTCGAGAACATGCATCTCGCCACAGTTCGCAATCAATACAGCCCGGTCATCTTCATTTTGCACAATTTGCGGTTGGCAGTGTGAGTTGAGCTTCTCAAGCGGCGGCGGAAGTTTTAACCGCCCCAACTCCTTGAGCTGGTGGTCGTAAACCATCAAATCCATCGCAGCATTCGCTGAATAGGCTGTGTATATCCTGTTGCCGTACAATGAAATGGGAGTGCCTCCAGGAATGGAGGTTTCTTGAACCAGCTTAAGGGATGGTAACTGAAGGATGGCAATAGCTTGTTGGTATCCGTATGGTGGTGCTGGTGATGTCTGAAACAGCACCAAGCGATCTCCTTCAATAAATGCTGCTTGCACCCATGACTTTAACTTTATTTTTGAAAGTGAAGCGCCTGTCTTTCGGCTAATGACCTCAATTGGGAAGGATGCCGAATGTGGTGTATGAAAAACAATATACCTTGAATCCTGAGCGATTAATTTTGGGTCTTTCTTCCCTTCAACCCAATTAAACCAGCGTCCGCTTGTGAAATCAAAATTAACAATGTTTTTCCAGTTCCCGCTATTGTCGTAATGCGAATAGACTAGGTCCCCATCTATTTGGCGAATGTCCTCAGGATACCCATGTCCAACCGGGGCAAGCGATTCAAGGGTGACGATTTTTGTTAAAGGATGGACCACATTGCCAGTGGCTGGTTTGATAGCTTCAATTCTTGAAGAGTATGCCTGCGCTAAACATGCTTCATCCCCGCAAGCATTACGTGTGCCCTTTAACCATTGCCTTTGATCTTTAATCAGGAGTTGCACTTCTTCATGAGTGGAGTTGTTCTGAACTAACTTGTACGCCTTATCCAAGTCTTCATCTAATGCTGAAAGACTGGGGCTGTCACAAATTAATTTCTCGATTTTGGAAGATGCTTTCCCGCAATCAAAACTCGCGGCATGTCCTGTTGAAAATAGAGCCAGCCAGCCTAAAAAAATCCATATGACTCGTTTCATTCCATTCTCTTGGCAATAAATTATCTGATTACCATCGAACTTCAGCCAATTTGAGCAAGCGCTGCGGAACCGGCTGAGTTCGTAAGGCTACATAGGTTAACCGATCAACCATCGTATGTAGTTGAAACCGGCGGTTGAAACGGTAGCAGAATTCGGCAAGATAACGAGGTAAATGCCTGCCACTGATAGCATGATGGGTACCATGCAAAGCATTTTTCACGTTGCCGATAACAGTGTTAAGCCATTGGAACACTTTGCGATCGTCGTACTTCCCCCCAGCGGAGGTGACAATCGGCTCATGTTGGCATTGGTTTCTTGTGACAGCCGGAAAACAATTCAAGCCATCAGAGATTACGTGGCTTTCAGGCCGGAGGTGCTTTGCACTCCAGGCGGAGATTTCATCCTTGGTGAAGCCGCTGAGGTGACTGAGCTTGAGATACAGGGGATGCCCTTCGGTTGAGAGAGAAAGGGCGGCAACAAGCGGCATCTTGCCGGTAGCACCGCGACCTCTTTTGCCGTCTCGCTTTTTGCCACCCCAATAGGCATCGTCGATGAGAAGCAGTCCCTTCAGAGCCTTGCAATCATCTCGGTTTTTCATAACCTGCTGCAGCTTGTGTTTCATTCGTAAGGCGGCATTGGCGGAGATTCCGATGGTCCTGGCCAGATTGAGCGAAGAGATGCCATCCTTCGCTTGTGTGACCAGGTAAATGCCCATAAGCCAGATCCTCAGGGGGAGTTTGGTGCCGGCAAAGATGGTCCCCTGGATCAAAGAGGTCTGGGCATGGCACTTGTAGCATTGATAGACTTTGCGGTCGCGGATTTCGCAATAACCCGGATGGCCGCACTTCGGGCATTGAAAACCTTGAGGCCAGCGCATTCTGAACAGAGCCTCCCGGCATTGTTCTTCCGTGCCATATTGAGAAAGAAATTCGGTCAAGCTTAACCCTTTTTGGAACTGAATTTTGTTTTTTGCCATGGCGTGCTCCTCTTGAGGTTACTCTTGGGAGTACGTTACCATGGCTGGTATGACAAGTGATGTCATACCAAGGATAAAAAGAGTTGAGGCTGAGTTTTAGTGGTAATCAGTATAAATTATGTGGTGTGTGTCAGCTATCTGGAAAAATTTTCGGCCATCTGCTTCTGGCCGATTGGGGCCACCGCATGACGAATGCCATCAAGTGTCCCGTGCCGCATAACTAAGAGCGTTTTATCATTCGTCCCGATCAGACAACACCTCAAGCATCTTTCATACTCCGCCTGTGTCTCTGCCCCAATGTCTGGCAGAAAGGGCGGGATGGTTGATAAAATGTTGTTGAACTGAGCCGCGGGTTTGAAAAAAAGGGGTCATGAAAAAAAGGGGTCAAATCCGCCCTTTGCATAACATAGATAACAAACCTATTCCAAATCGATCCCACTTTTTTGATAAGAAGACAGAGAACATAGTCAATCTCCCTGAATTGCTATTGACCCTTTCAGGCCGGCAGAGGGACCAGAAGGGTAAAGCGGGCGCCGCCGCGCTTGCTGGTAGTGATGGTGATGCTGCCGTGGTGTTCTTCCATGGTCTGGCGGACGATAGCCAGGCCGAGGCCGGTGCCGTCAGGCCGTAAGGTAAAAAAGGGCTCGAAGACCTTATTCAGATTTTTTTCCTCAACGCCTGGCCCGTTGTCACAGATCGAGATGGCGATCCGGTCCTGACCGTCCGGCAGGTGGATCTCCTCCGCCTCAACCTCGATAATTTCTCTTCCTGCTGGGCAGAAGGCGATGGCATTTTGCATGAGATGGCTGAGGACCGTGAACATCTGCCGGCGATCAGCCCAGATATCAAAATTGTGGTCGAAGGAGAGTTGAAGGATGCAGGAACGCGGCCAGAGAGGATCGGCCCTGCAGACCTGGATCACCTCGGCAAGACAGTTCTGCAGGGAAAACCATTCCCGGTTGGCCGTCTCCGGTTTTGAGAACTTGAGAAAATCAGAGATCGTCTCGATAAGCCGATTCGACTCCCGGATGATGATCTCTGTGAGTTCGAGGTTTATGGCGTTGGCTGGGACCGTGGCGGAAAATTCGCTGGCCAGCAACTGGGCCGAACCCGAGATGGCGGTCAGAGGGTTGCGGAAATCGTGGGCGATACTGGCACTCATCATGCCGATGGCCGCCAGTTTTTCGGCCTGCCGCATCTGATTCTCAAGGCGCTCTATCTCACTAATATCCCTCAGGGTAATGATCTTGTGGCCCTCTTTGCTATTGCCTTCAGAATTTTCAGGCTGCTTGAGGACCATATGTGAATAGCCAAGCTTAATCCAGGTGCCATCCTGTTTGCTGAAGTCCGCCGAAGGCCTGAAGTCGGTCGTCGTCAGGCCCAGATTTGGGAAAAACTCCTTCAACTCCGAGCCGATCAACAGCTCAGGCGGATAGCCGGTGATGGAGGCGGTGGCGTTGTTGGCCGAGGTGATGACTCCGTGGTCGTCAATGGTGAGTATTCCGGTCGAGATGTTGTCAAATATCTGTTTATACAGGGTAGCAAGCCGGTCGAAATTGCGGATCGAGTCGGAGAGGGCGTTTTCAGTCTTACGCAGACGCAGACCGAAAAGTGCACTGAGCAGGGCCGCGAGGAAAAATGTCAGACCCAGGACCCCGAAGTGATTGAGGCTGACCATTGGATTGCTTGCGGCCTTGATTCCGTACTCGCTGAGATAGGCCGGGAAATAGCCCAACAGTTCGAGGCAAAGGATTAAACCGTAGAGTAGGGTAGCACTTGCTGCGGCGACCAGACCGCCTTTGCGCGGCAGTATCAGGCCACCGGCAATGATTGGAAAAAAATAGACCGAGGTGAAGATGGAAAGAGAGGCCCCGGTATAGAAGACGAGGAGAGAGGCGAAAACGGTATCCAGAAGGTTCTGGAAAAAGCCGAAAAGCTGCAGCCTACTGGGGAGAATCAGGAGCAGGAGGGCCGAGGAAATGGTGGTCAGATACACCAGTAGTAGAAAGATGATAAGCAGGTTTCTCGGCAAGACAATGACCTCGAAACGGGTATTCTGGAACAGATCGCTCAGCCCCATGAGCACGGTATAGAGGATGACGCGCAGGAGCAGCATCCACAGGAGCTGCTGCCGCAGAATCTGGTCGATATTCTCCGCCTGCCTGGCCCGATCTATGAGTGATTTGACGTCCATCTCTTCAATCGTCCAGGCCGTATTTCTTGACCTTATAGCGAAACGAACGAAAACTCATCTGCAGAAGATCGGCGGCCCGCATCTTCGAATTGTGGGTTTTCTCCAAGGCATGCCGAATCAAGCGTTTCTCCAGATTGGTCATGATTGTTTCCAACCCCAGGTCAAAGAGTTCTTCTTCGCTTGAGGCTGCCAGAAACAGGAGCAGGCTGTCATCAGTGGCCGGCTTTTTGTTCTGGGAAAGCCCTGTTGAGAGGGAGAGACTTTCGGGCAGGATGATGTTTGAACTCTCAAGGGCCACGCCGCGCTCGATGATAT
>JAUYSF010000172.1 GCA_030696435.1 Desulfoprunum sp.
TTCAGGCCTGGGACTCAGCATTGTTCACAGGATCATCGAATTTCATGACGGCTCAGTTGATGTGCAAAGCCGGAACGGCTGGACGACCTTCACAATCAATCTGCCGTAATAGTCACCTGACAAGAGTGGCACTGAAAATCCAGCTCGACATCGAGCACAGCAGCCTGGGAATCAACCAGAAAGACAAATAATTACCACGTAGTTCAAGCGGAGAAAGGAATGGAACAAGAGAAAGGCGGTGACGCTGAGGAGTTACAGACAACATCTCAGCGGGCACGCGCAAATGGAAATGATCTCGACGGGCAGAGAAATCTCCTCGCCAAAAGATATGCCCCGCTATTTATCATTGGCGGGTGCTATGTGGTGTTTTCACTGCTGCTGCGACTCGTGCTTTTTGGGATTTTTGGGCTACCGGCTGCCGTTCCCGTGCTGCACCTGCCGCTTATCATCCTTATTGGCATAGTCAATGATTGTACAGCCTTAACCTATCTCCTTCTGCCCCTGTCCCTGCTTTTTCTGTTGATACCGGATCGGCTCTACAGTTCACGAGCCGGACGGATCATGGCAGCGACTGGCCTGTGGTTTCTGCTCTTTGGCCTGATGTATCTCTGCGTCGCCCAGTTTTTTTTCTTTCAGGAGTTTGACGCCCGTTTCAATCTGGTCGCAGTCGATTATCTGATTTATCCGCACGAGGTTTTCATCAATATTTGGGAAAGTTATCCCGTCGGTAAGGTGCTGATCTTGGTGGCCGTACTCAGCAGCGCCATGCTCTATGCCCTCTGGCCTATGGTGAAAAAGGGTTTCACCGTAAGTTCATCTTTTGGCCGGCGCTTCAAATTTTTGGCCATCCATACGGCCCTGATGCTTGTTGCTTTGGCGGGAATCAACACGCATACCCTGGATTTTTCCAGCAACCGAGTGACAAACGAGCTTACCGCCGATGGTTTGAGCAGTCTTTTCCAGGCATTCAGGACAAATCAACTGGATTACACCCAGTATTACCGCATAGGCGATCAAAACATGCTGACAGAACGCCTCAGGCAACAGCTGTCGGCCGGAAATGGCCAATTTACCCAAAAAGCAGAGGATCTGTGGTTGAACCGGACGTTTGCCGGGCAAAGCAGCGGTTTGGGTAAATTAAACGTGGTGGTCATTGTCGAAGAATCCTTCGGCTGTGAACAGGTGGATAGCTGCGGCAATGGCAAGGATGTCGATGCGGCGGTAGCCTCGGTCGAAGTCAAGGAGACTCCTTTTCTCAACAGGCTGGCCAAAAAAAGTTTATTCTTCAACAAGGCCTATGCGACCGGAACCCGGACCGTTCGCGGCCTGGAGGCCATAAGCGCGTCTTTCCCACCCATCCCTAGTGAATCCATCATCAAGCGGCCCGGTAATGAACATATCGCCACCTGGGGCAAGGTGATGCGGGACAACGGCTATACGACCAACTTTCTCTACGGTGGATACGGCAAGTTTGACAATATGAACAAGTACTTTGCCGACAATGGTTTTACGATCAGTGATCGGCTTGATATCAAAAATCCCCAATTTACCAATATCTGGGGTGTGTCTGATCAGGATCTTTTCCGCCATGCCCGCAACTATTTTGACACCTTATCTACCAGCGGCACACCGTTTTTTTCAATTATCATGACCACTTCCAATCATTCGCCTTATACCTTTCCTCCCGGCATACCCGGCGTTCCGGAAAAAAATGGCGGCAGACAAGCCGGTATTCGCTATGCCGATTATGCCCTGGCCGAGTTCTTTCATTCAGCTAAGAGCGATTCATGGGATAAGAATACGCTCTTTGTCGTCGTCGCCGATCATGGTGCCAGGGTCTACGGCAAAGCGCAAATACCCCTGAACAGTTATGAAATTCCCTTATTGATGATTGCCCCGGGTCGACTGAAACCCCGCCAGATAACCGTCCCTATCAGTCAGATGGATATTGCACCGACAGTTCTGGGCCTGCTCGGCTTACCCTACACGGCACCCTTCTTTGGTCAGAATGTGCTCGCCGAAGGCAAGGGCCCAGGTGTCCTGCTCTTTAATCATAATCACGATGTCGCCATGTATCGGGATGGAAAGTTGGTCGTCCTTGGTCTGCAAAAAGCTGTGAATTCGTATAAATATGAGCTTGGAGAAAACACCTTCGAGAAGGCCGCGGATGATGCTCTGTTGACCGATCTTGCCACCGCCTATTTCCAGACCGCCTTCAATCTTTTTGAACAGCGCAGATATCATTAGAGGGGTGAGTCTCGTCCGGTAGTCAATTGCCGTTGGCCAGGATATCCATTTTCCGGTTATAAACCGTGGTGTCAATCTCCAACATGCCCAACAAGGTATGAAAGACATTGTCATGGGAGTATGGCAGCCCGGCCCTTTGCCGCAAAGCCTGCCGGTCCACCTGATAGCGCTCGCCGAACCAGAATACACTGGCCACGTGCTTCTGCGCCCTTGGGGCTATAAAATAGGGCATCCCATGCAGATAAATCCCGTTTTCTCCTAAAGATTGACCATGATCGCTCATATAGAACATAGCGGTTTCAAAACGTTTGTCGTTGTCCTTGAGCAAGGCTATGACTTTTGAGAGAAAGTAGTCGGTGTAGAGGATGGTGTTGTCGTAGGCATTACCAATTTCTTCGACGCTGCACTCCTCCAGTTCGTTTGTTTTACACGTCGGGGTGTATTTCTCGAACTGCGGCGGATAGCGTTTATAATAGGCCGGTCCGTGGCTGCCCATCTGGTGCAGAACGATAAAGACATCCCCTTTCTGCCTGCTGTCGACATAGTCCTGCAGGCCGACCAACATGCCTTCATCCCGACATTCTCCGTCATCACAAAGCGTGTTTTTCGGGGCGTTCCGGTATTCCTCATAGGGGATGCGGGCCGCCACTTTTTTCGAGTTGGAATTATTTTCCCGCCACAGGACATTCACCCCGGCATGCTGCATTACATCGAGCACATTTTCTACATTCTTGCCCTTCCCATCGTTATAATCCTGCCGATTGTAGACTGAAAACATACACGGCACCGACACCGCCGTGGAGGTACCGCAGGATGAAATATCGGAAAGTGTGACCACGTCCTCTTTTTCGAGAAGCGGGTTGGTCTGTCGGCTATAGCCATTGAGAGAGAAATGATCGGCCCGACCCGCCTCTCCCACCACGAAAATGATCAATTCCCGATCTTTATCGGCAGCCGCTATTCTGGCATCCTGCCCGAGTACCTGCACGGTCTCCACATGCCCGCCCTGGTCTCGCGTCAGGAACCTTCCCAGTGAATAGAGAGAATAGGTGGGATTGGTAAAATAGCGCAGCGGCTTGTGCTCCCGGAAAAATGACGTGTAGAATCGGCTGAAGGGCAGGATGCACAGGCCAATAATCGCCAGGCTGATCGCAATCGCCTTGAGTCGATCCACCAGCTCACCGCCTTTCGATCCGTATTCGACTCTGATCAGGAGCACACCCACGGCCGGAATTACACCGAGCAGCAGAAAATAACCGACCAGCTTCAGGCTGAAGAGATCAAGGCTTTCGTGAAGATTCGTTTCCAGGATATTCTGGATCATCGTTTCATCGATGACGATATTATACGTATCCATGAAATAGGCCGTGCAGGATGAAACCAGCAATAGGCCAATCAGGAATGGTTTTGTGGTATAGCGGGACCGGACGAGATTGAGGAGCAGGACCAATACCGCAGTCAGCGCAACCACTGCCGAGGCCAGAAATCCCAGGTTTTTTCCAACCAGAGGAAAGACCTCTGTAAGATTTTGAAAAAAGGTAATGTTACAGAAGACCACGAGGAAGACTGAGGCGATCAATATCAAGCGTGTCTGGTTTAAAAACATCGATAATACTCCGAATATTCAGGGAGAAAAGAGAGAAATAGCGGCAGGAGATCCCCGCCGCTGTCAGCGATTCGGCAAGATTTGCAGACTCGACTGTATCGTTTTCGGGGAGGCGACACACAGAATAGGGTCAGGGGCGCTTTGACCGTAATCAAAGGTGAAATTTCCCTTGGTAAAGAGATCGAGGCAGGCATCAACCACATCCGGGTCGTAGAGGTTACCCCGATGTTGCCTGATCTCATCAAGGGCGGACTCGATGCCGAGGGCCGGACGATAGGGTCTGAATGAGCTCTTGGCCTCTGTGACATCGGCGACCGCCAGAATTTTCGCTTCCATGAGGATATCGCTCCCCCGCAATCCTAATGGATAACCGGAGCCATCCAGGCGCTCATGATGCTGAAAAACTATGTGGGCCACAGGCCAGGGAAAGGGGATATTTTTCAGAATTTCAAACCCGATCTGAGGATGGATCTTGATGACATCATGCTCGGCATCGAGCAGTTGTCCGGCCCGGCTCAGGATGGAGACCGGAATACGGATCTTGCCGACATCGTGGAGTAGACCGGCGATGCGGATCCCCTCGATGACATGGGCCGATAGGCCCATCTTTGCCGCAATCGCGCAGGCCAGCTGGGCCACCCGCTGCTGGTGTCCGGCCGTATAGGGATCGCGGATTTCCACCATCTGGGCCATGCTGGAGATACTGCCATTGAGCATTTCCTGTAGCTCTGCCGTCTTATGTTCCACCTTCTGCTCCAGGAGGACATTCTGCGAACGAAGCTGGGCCTTCATCTCCTCGAGAGTAATATGTGTCTGCACCCGGGCCTTGACCTCGGCCGCGTGAAAGGGTTTGGTAATATAATCAACGGCTCCCAGATCAAAGCCCTTGGTTTTATTGAGCGTGTCCTGCATCGCTGTGATAAAAATCACCGGAATCGACTGGGTCTCGGGGTTCGCCTTCAGGCGGCGGCAGACCTCATAACCATCCATCTCCGGCATCAGGATATCGAGCAGGATAAGAGAGGGGTGATATTTCTCGGCATATTCAAGGGCGCCCTGCCCGTGCTTGGCGATACCCAGCCTGTAGCTGTCCTTGAGGGTACTGACCAGAAGATCGATATTGGTGGCGTTGTCATCGACAATCAGGACAAGTGGTCGATTCGGGTTCATACTGCTTCCTTCATAGTCTGATGTATCTGGGCAAGCGTCTCTCTGGCCTGATCATAATCATAGCGATCAATCTGCATTTCCAAGGCCCGCATAACTGCCGGATCGACAGCGTCCCAGTGGACCGATTGCCGCTGCATCCTTTGAAACACTCCTTGAATTTCTTCGGGATCTGCCTGATCGATCGCCTTGGCCAATTCACGCAGCAAGATCGCCGGCTCAATGGTGTTCACTGTATCGGGGATCGAGGCTTTCTGAACTCCCTTCTCCAGCAGCATCTGGAGTGACTGCCGAACCTGCCCCAATTCATCCTCAAGTTTTTTTGCCAGATCGGCAAACACATTCGAGGCAGAGTGAATGGTCTGCTGTTCAAGACAGGCAGCCTCAAGGGCACCGGCTGCCTCTTTGAGGGCATGCGCCCCGATATTGCCGGCACTGCCTTTGAGGCTGTGGGCGAGCTGGAGAAGAGTTTCACGTTTCTCAGCCTGCAGGGCCTGTCGTATCCTGGCCTGGGTGTCATCATTATCTTGATAAAATCCGATCAGGATTCTCTGCATGGTGCTGCCATCGATCCCTGAAGAGGCCAGCGCCCCCTGAATATCGATCTTCGGCAGTCTGGCCGCTAGAATCATGCCCTCAGGATCGGCCTGGTTGCCCTGTCCCAGGTCGGGCGATGCAAGGGAGGGATTATCAGCGGATGGTTCAACGTCTTGATCATCCTGAATCATATCGGGGAAATCCGCCGCCCCATGAGCACGCAGGAGGCGCCAGAGGGCATGGAACAGGCGATCCTGATTAATCGGTTTGGCGATATAACCGTCCATCCCCGCCTCCAGACATTTTTCCTCATCACCTTTCATGGCGTGGGCCGTCATGGCGATTATCGGTAGCTGGCCGCAACCCGGCAGCAGACGGATTTGCCTGGTTGCCTCATAGCCATTCATCTTAGGCATCTGGATATCCATCAACACCCCGTCAAAGTGGCCACTCTGCACCGCCTGCACCGCCTCTTCCCCGTTATTGGCGACGGTGACCCTGATGCCGGCTTTCTGGAGGATGGCAGTGGCCACCTGTTGATTGGTCAGGTTGTCTTCGGCCAGAAGGAGCTGACAGCCCTTGAGATGCTTCTGATACATGGAGGCCCGGGTGGTAAAATCCATGCGAGAACCGGGAGGATGACTCCCCTGTTTGCCAAAGGCATCCATAATGGCATCAAAGAGAGTGGACTGAAAGATCGGTTTAGGCAGGAAACCGTTGGTTCCGACGGCTTCCGCCTCAGAACGCTGCACATCTTTGGTAAAGGCCGTCATCATGATAATCGGCATGGTGAGATGCAGCTCTTCTCTGATCTTTCTCGAAGTCTCGATTCCGTCGAGTTCCGGCATCTTCCAATCCATCATGATGAGATCCACAGGATCCTTCAGCATATTCTCAGGCTGCAACCGCTCAAGAGCTTCAATGCCTGAAGAGAGCGCCTCGACTCTGAATCCCAGAGAGATGAGAATTTTGCGGATGATAATCCGACTGTCAAGCAGGTCGTCAACGACCAGGGCATTCAGATCTCGGATATCCGGCGGAAAAACCAACCTTCCGGCCAGGACGGTTCCCGCCTGCACAAGCCGGACGGTAAAAAAGAAGGTGCTCCCCTTACCGAGGCTGCTCTCCACCCAGATATCACCATGCATCATGGTTACAAATCTTTTGCAGATGCTCAGGCCCAACCCCGTCCCTTCATACTTGCGGGTTGAAGAGCTGTCACCTTGGGTGAACGGCTGAAAAAGCAAAGAGAGATAGTCAGGCGATATCCCCGAACCGGTATCCTTTACCGAAAAGGACAGCTCCACCTGATCATCCACTTCACTTGCATGGCCGACCGTATGCCCATGGACGCTGACCAGGATACTCCCACCCGCCGGGGTGAATTTGATAGCGTTGCTGATCAGATTGGTAAGGACCTGCTGGAGCCGCAGGGAATCACCGAGCAATATGCGCGGGGTATCTCTGTCGATATCCACCAGGAGTTCGATGCCCTTTTCGCCGGCCTGATAAATGAAGACATCCATGACCCGATCAAACATCTCGTCAAGCCTGAAAATACGCTCCTTCAGTTCCAGCTGGCCCGCCTCGATCTTGGAAAAGTCAAGGATATCATTGATAATCCCGAGCAGGGCATAGGAAGAATTCTGAACAATGTGGAGGTACTGCTCGACTGTCGGCGGTACAGCCTCACCCAGAGCGAGATCGGTAGCCGCAATGATTCCGTTCATCGGTGTACGGATCTCATGGCTCATATTGGCCAGGAATTCGCTCTTGGCACGGGTGGCCGCCACGGCAAGGTCTTTGGCCTTCTGCAATTCTACGTCAAGCTTTTTATGCTGCTGGATTTCTTCAGTCAAAGAGAAGTGCGTGGCCTTGATCCTGCGATTGAGTTTCAAAACAAGACCGGTGAAAAGGATGAGCATGGTGAAAACAATACAGACTAAGGTAATCAGCACCCCATAGGTGCGCAGGACATCCCGGAAGGTAATTTTCCCGAGATCCTTATAGGGACCCAACCGCAAGGCCCGCATGAGGTCATTCACCGGTTGGTAATTAAGCGGAATGGTCCAACCGGCACATTCCGCCGCTCTGGCCGCCGGAGAATCCGGCTGCATCTGCAAAAGGGTAATCGCAACTTTTTCCGCGAGTTCATCCGAAGTCTGCATAACCTTGGCCATCGGCCAATCGGGATATTCACGGGTAGTGCAGAGATAGGGTGTTTGCTGGTCCTTGCCCTGCAACCGGGAAAAGGCATAGAAATCCTTGAGGTTGATCTTGCCTTCGGCGCTGAGCTGCTCAAGGGTGTTGGTCCTGACGGTTCCCGCATCAACAAAGCCGCTTTGCACGGCCGTCACGACAGCGTCATGGGTTTCTCCGAACACCAATTCCTTAAAATCCTTGTAGGGTTCAATGCCGTTCTCCTGCAACTCCCGCCAGGTCATCTGCCAACCGCCGAGTGAGGTCTCCGAGACAGCCATAAATCGCTTACCCTTCAGATCAGTGAGTTTACGGATATCTTTTCGGTCGGAACGGCAGAAGATCACACTGCCGTATTTTGAATAGACTCCCCCCAACCGCCTTTCCTTGAGGGTGGCAATCCGGTTGGCGCCATAGAGGTATTCGAGCTCCACATAAGACGATGAATTAGTGAGGATGAAATCGACCTCGCCCTTTTCAACGCTGGCATTGATCTCGGTATGGCTGAGGGGGATGATGACGAAGTTGTGCCCTGGAATGCTTTTGCTGAGGTAGTCTGCCGTGGCAGACCAGCTTTTTTGACATTGCTCCTTGCCCCGTATGGCAAGAACACCTATCCTCTGAGGGATGTCGACAGTCGCGCCTCCTGTCCCAGAGAAACCCAGCAAAGATAGGCAGAAGAGGAGCAAAAGTAACCGGGGCAGGCCAGCTGTTAGCCCGATACCGAGACTTCTGGGGCGAACTTCTCTCTTTTTTTTGAGAAGAGTCAAAGTATCAGGTAACAGAGGAGATTGATCCATTTTCAGTTCTCAGCCTTTTCCTGAACCTGCCGGAAGGCAAGCCACTTGCCCATAAACAAAACAAATAAGGCCCCTATGATACTTGCAATATATACTGCCGTCTGGGGAACCTTGGCAATCCCATACTCGCCGGAAAGAATCGGAAGAAGGGCCGGGTCGCTCACCGCCATCTCGCCGGCAATCCAACCGAGAAGCATGCCGCCCAGGGTGATGACGACCGGGAAGCGATCCATGAGCTTCACCACCAGTTGACTGCCCCAGACGATGATGGGAATACTCACCACCAGACCGAAGATGACGAGTAACATCTTATGATCGTCTCCCGCTCCTTCAGCCGAACCTGCAATGGCGATGACATTATCGAGGCTCATGACGAAATCAGCAACAATAACGGTCTTGACGGCCGCCCAGAGTCGCTCGCTGCTCTGCAGCTTGCCATGCTTGTCGCCATCCTCAGGCAGCAATAGTTTGATGCCGATCCACATCAGCAGCAGCGCCCCGACAAGCTTTAGATAGGGGATAGTAAGTAGCGTTAAGGCGAAGAAGATCAGGATGACCCGCAGGACAATGGCACCGCCCGTGCCCCAAAGAATTCCCAGCATGCGCTGCTTCGGCGGGAGCTTGCGGCAGGCCAAGGCAATGACAACCGCATTGTCACCGCCCAGCAGGATATCAATCATGATGATCTGACCAACTGCCAGCCAAAACTCAGGGTGAAAGGTAAATTCCATTGTATTCCCAACAGAAAGAATGCTCCGCATCCTCCTGTAAAAATTAATCTAAAACCAGGTATCGCCAAAGCAGTATCATTTATGCACTTAAACTACCTGAAGTGAAAAGGACGTAATGCATTTCTTTTTTATAACTTGATTACTTTAATGCATAGGTCCCTCTCAGGCAATATCCTTCAGGCAATATATATCGCTGATAGAGGGCTGCCAGCAGTGCCCCTGAATGTAATCGTTGGAAAGGGTTGCCAGGAGATGGTCCCTCGGTTAGACTGATCAATGAGTCTTCAGTTTTTCCTGTTGAACGCCCCGTCTTTTCAGCAAAAATGTTTTATCGAGACACAATTCCCCAGACCCAAAAGATGCACAGCACCCCACACGCCTGCCGACACATACCAGTCCACCGGCCACGCCGCGATACAGCTGGAATATCGTACCGGTCTCTTCCGCTACATGGCCTCCTCCTGGGTCTCATGCTGCTTGTCAACGCTACGGCAAGCCGGGCGGCAGAGCTTTCAGACTCGGTGTTTCTCACCTTTTTCGATGTGGGACAAGGGGATGCACTGCTAATCCACCAGCCCGACAGATGCGCAGTTCTGATTGATACAGGCCCTCCAGGTAGCGGCCGGAATATCGGTGCTTTTCTTGCAAAAAAAGGAATCTCCCGTCTCGATCGCCTGATCATCTCCCACCCGCACGAGGATCATTTCGCTGGAACACTCAGCCTGCCCCCCGATCTGACAATAGCTCAAGTCAATGATAACGGTGTCACCAATAACCGGGAAAAGTCCTTTCAAGCCTATCAAAACTGGCGGGCACGTCACCTCTACCACCCATTAAAAAAAGGCGATGTCTGGCGATGCGGTCAAA
>JAUYSF010000223.1 GCA_030696435.1 Desulfoprunum sp.
TAACCCTGCAGAAAATCAACGAACCGAAAGGCTATTTCTTCAACTGTGACGGGCAGCTTACCCTCACCCTTCTGGCCGGCCTGCTCACCAACAAGGAGCGCTACGACTACATGCTCTGTCCCTGCCGCCTGACCCAGGACGACAGAGAGGCGGATCGCGACATCATCTGTCCCTGCGACTACCGTGAGGCCGATGTCCACGAATTCGGCAGCTGCTACTGCGGACTCTATGTCTCAGCGGGATGGAATGATGGCACAATTTCTCACGTCTTTGTGCCGGAGAGACGACCGGCTGAGAAATGCTGATCCTTCATCATGATCAACCACACCGAAATGGCGTTCCCATGGCTCTTTCCCCAGAAACAGCTAATCCATAGCTACCGTTCAGCCGATAAAGCATCTATAAACACCCCAAGTCCCGGGAGCGATTTCGCCCTGATCGACACAAGGTCAGAGTAGAAACACCCCAGAGAAACCGGATGCGAGAGGATTTGCCATAAATGGTCGGATTAACCCCTTATCTTGACACAAAAACACTTTATTGGTGCAGCTTATGAGTCAATACACGGTACAGCGAGGCGACACCATAGCCCAGGTGAGCCAGCGACTGCAGACAGACTGGAAGACCCTGCGCAGCCGGAATCCCGAAGCGATCGGCAAATCCCAGAAAAACGGCAACTGGTTCCTGCGGGAAGGGGCAACGGTCAAGGTTGATCAAAAGAGTTTCGCTGCTGTCCTCGAAGAGGCCAAAAGTCCACCAGCAATTGCCACAACATCGCAAGACAAGGCGACGACAGAACAGCAGAGTGATTATACCGTACAGGCCGGAGACACTCTTTGGGATCTGGCCGTAAATAAATTTCACGTCAACCTACAGGATCTGATTAAGGACAATGACATCAAGGATCCAGACTCCATTCAAATCGGCCAGCAACTGAAAATCCGCAAAGGAACCGTTCCAAGCGAAGATAAGGTGACGGCCAGCTGGTACGGCAAGGACTTCCATGGCAAAGCTATGGCCAACGGTAAACCGTACAATATGTTTGCCAACACCATCGCCCACAAAGATCTGCCGCTCGGCACCGAGGTTGAACTGAACAATCCCCGCACCGGCGAGTCCACCACTGCGGTGGTCACCGACAGAGGGCCGTATATCAAAGGCCGCGATGTCGATCTCTCCTATGGCCTAGCCCGCAAACTCTCTCTTCTTGAAGGCGGGATAGGAACACTTGTGATGAAGATTCTCTAACGTTTCCGGCTTGCCACACGTCTTGCTCTTCCCACTATGAACAGGCTGTACCCTTGCCCGTATTTCCGGTTTTTTTATTCCCTCCTCCCAGAACTTTCCGCCCTTACCTTTCATAGCCTGATACCTCAACCAGCGTTTGCTGAAGTCTTTCTGCAAATAATCTGAGCCGGCACTTGCCCTTTGCTCCTCAAGGTATTACTTGGTATTACCAACCAGTATCTACCAGACAGAGGAGGATCTGCATGAAAAAATCACAGGAACGCATCTTCACCTTCAAGACCGATGAGCAGCTCGCCAGACAGCTCGATCAGATTACCAATAAATCAGAATTTATCCGCAAGGCCATCCTGGCCGGTGTCGAGCATGACTGTCCCCTTTGCCATCGCAGCGGCTTGCTGACGCCTGAACAACGTAAACACTGGGATCATTTTCTGACCACACACACGTTGGAAAAATGCGATGAATGCAACGCCATCCACTATGTGTGCAACGCCATCAACCCGGTTGATCTTCAGTAATACTCTGTTTTATAAGGATGATATAATGAAACTCCACCTAACTGCACTGAGCCTGCTCCTCGTCTATCTACTGTCTTGCGCCTCAGCTTCATGGGCTGCCCCCATGGAGGTCTATGTCTCCATCCCTCCGCAAAAATGGCTGAGTGACGAACTGGGTGGCGACCGGGTCATTACCCATGTCCTGGTAACCAAAGGAAGAGACCCTCACACCTATGAACCCACCCCGAAACAGATTTCAGCCCTCGCCCGTACCAAGGTCTATTTTACGATCGGTCTGGAATTCGAGAAACAGATTACCCAGAAATTGGCTGCAACCGTTGCAAATTTGAGACTTGTGGATAGTACACACGGTATAACCAGGATCCCCATGACTGAAGATACCCATGAAACAGCGCACAAAGACCACGGCGGGCATACAGGTGATGATCCCCATGTCTGGCTTTCTCCTGTCAATCTGCAGATTATGGCCAAAGAAATGGCAGCCGCCCTGGTCGCCGCCGATCCTGAAAACACGACAATCTATGAACGGAATCTTGCGCGGATAACAGCTGAGCTTGCCCAGCTGCATCTTGTTCTGCAAAAGGAACTGGCCCCCTATAAAGGAGCAGCCTTCTACGTTTTCCACCCCTCTTTCGGCTATTTTGCCAAAGAATATAATCTCAGGCAGCAAGCGGTCGAGATAGCCGGCAAATCCCCCAGTCCACGGCAATTATCCGCTCTCATCGGAATGGCCCGGCAGGACAAGATGAAAATCATTTTCGTCCAGCCGCAGTTTGACACCAAGAGTGCCCAGACCGTGGCCCAGGCCATCGATGGAATCGTCGAACCTCTCGATCCTCTCGCCGAGGATGTCGTCGGCAATCTGAAAATCATCACAGAAAAGATCACCTCCGCACTGAACGGCAAAGAGGGGAGAAAGAACTGATGGCTCAGGAAGCGGCGGTTATTGAGGTCCGCGACCTGTATTTCGGTTACGACCAGACACCCGTACTCTCCGATGTCAACCTCGACATCTGGCCGGCGGACTCCATTTGCATAGTCGGCCCCAATGGCGGGGGCAAGACGACCCTGATCAAACTGATCCTCGGCCTCCTCTCACCGACTCGCGGGACTATCCGGATCTTCGGCCAAAAACCGGCAGAGGCCCGCCTGCGCATCGGCTATGTGCCCCAATACGCCCAGTATGACCCGCAATTCCCGATTTCGGTCAAAGATGTGGTCTGTATGGGTAGACTCGGTGGCTCCTTTACCGGCAGATATAGCAAAGCGGATAAGGAACAGGCCATGGCAGCCCTTGAAAAAACCGGCCTGGCCGACCTAGCGGGACGGCCCTTTGCCTCAGTCTCCGGCGGTCAGCGCCAGCGGGCACTCATCGCCCGGGCCTTGGCCTCGGGGGGAGAGATCCTCATTCTCGATGAGCCGACTGCCAATATCGATCATGAATCGGAGGTACGCTTTTTCGATCTGCTCGTGGAGTTAAACCGGGATATGACCATTCTCATGGTCACCCATGAGGTGGGTTTTGCTTCGACTTTTTTCAAAAGGATAGCCTGCGTCAACAGACAGGTGGTGATCCATCCCACCAGTGAGCTCACCGGTCGGCTGATCCAGGAAATGTACGGCGGAGACATGAAGATGATCAGGCATGATCATCGCTGCAGCGAAGGAGGCCACTGCCATGACTGAGTTTTGGACGGCCCTTACCGATCCCAACCTGCCCTTCTTTCGCTATGCCGTGCTCACCGGCATCTTTGCCTCGATCCCGTTCGGCATGATCGGCACCTATGTGGTAGTCCGGCGGATCAGCTATATTGCCGGTGCCATTTCACACTGTATTCTGGGAGGTATCGGGGCGGGGCTCTACCTGCAGAACGCCATGGGAATCACCTGGTTCGGTCCCTTGCAGGGGGCGATTGTCGTCGCCCTGTTGGCCTCGGTCATCCTGGCGATGGTCAGCCTCTACGCCAGACAACGAGAAGACAGCGTTATCGGCGCACTCTGGTCGGTCGGCATGGCCATCGGACTGCTGTTTATTGCCAGGACACCCGGCTACAGCGACCCGATGAGTTATCTCTTTGGCAATATCCTGCTCATAACCCGCAACGACCTCTTCTTTGTCCTGGCACTTGATGTGCTGGTCATCGGGGTTATCGGCTTTTTCTACAACACCTTTCTGGCCCTCTGTTTTGATGAGGAATACGCCCAGTTGCGTGGAATCAGGACCCATTGGCTGTACCTGCTCCTCCTCTGTCTCGTGGCTTTAACTATCGTATTGCTGGTGCGGGTGGTGGGCATCGTCATGGTCATCGCTCTCTTGACCCTGCCGGCCGCCATTGCCGGCAACTTTGCCCGCAATATTCTGCAGATGATGCTGCTCTCCACCCTGCTTTGCAGCGTATTTATTCTCAGCGGACTCGGCGCCAGCTACAGCCTTGATCTACCAAGCGGACCGGTAATCATCATGATTGCCGCGGCGGCCTATCTCCTCGTCATCGTCGGCCTGACACTCCTGGGCCGTCGCAGGAGAAAAGCCGGTTCAGTGTGAGCTGATCGACTGGCCGACGGTACAAACCGCCATGAGATCAAGGGCC
>JAUYSF010000270.1 GCA_030696435.1 Desulfoprunum sp.
GGCGGAGAGGAAGTGATAGAGTTGGGCACGAGCCAGATTTAATTCGCGAAAATCCATAGTTTTTTCTCCGTCTTATATATTAATGGCGCTTTTCCGGTTCTTGCCTTTGAGGACCTTCTCGACCCTGTCCTCAAGTTCCTGCCGATCGATCGGCTTAACACAGTATTCATCCGCCCCCAGGCTGATCGCCTCTCGGGCCGTTTCTATCGTGGGATAACCGGTCAGCATGATGGCGTGCATGCCGGGATGCAGTTGTTTGAGCAGGGCCAGGACCTCGACGCCGCTCATTTTCTGCAGCTTGATATCAAGGATGGCCAGATCGACGACCTGGCTTTTGGCAAACTGCAGCGCCGCATCTTCTTCGGTAAAGGTGTGCACCGTATGACCTTTCTTGGTCAGAATCTTGCCGATAAGGACCGTTGCGTCGAGAACGTCATCAAGCACGAGTATTTCCGCCATTTTTTCCTCCGTTTTTGCCAGGCAATCAGACTGAGTCTGCCTGAGCTGCTATTTTCTGTTCGTCTTCACCGCTGACCGGCAATGTTATCCGAAAAAGTGTGCCCTGCAGCAGCCCGGCCTGCGGGTCATGCACCGGGCTTTCAACCTCGATGGTGCCACCATGCTCATGAATGATGCCATAAGAGACGGACAAACCAAGTCCGGTGCCCTGGCCCACGGGCTTAGTGGTAAAAAATGGATCAAAGATCTTCGCTTGATTCTTCTCCGGCACACCATGGCCGGTATCTCTAACTTCGACCATCACCCGCCCGCCCGCTGCCAACCTGCGAGTCCGCAGGAAAATCTCCCCGCTGCCCAAATCCTGCATGGCATGATGGGCGTTGTTGATCAGATTGACAAAGACCTGCCGGAGTTTTTCCGGGTCGCCGGTTATCGTCGGCAGATTCTGGTCGAGATCAAGCTGGATGGTGATAGTACTGAGCCCTAAGGTGTGTTCGATCACTGCCAGCACATCGGTCACCACCTCGTTGAGGTTGACCTCTTCCCGCGTGCTGCCCGACTGGCGGGAAAACTTGAGGAGATCGGCAACGATTTTTCGGCTGGCCTTGGTCTGCCGTTCAATCACCTGCAGGCCCTGATGCTGCTCACTGCCGTCTGCGAATTCATCCATCAGGAGTTGGGAATAGCCAAGAATAATGCCCAGCGGCGTATTGATCTCGTGCGCCACTCCTGCTGCCATCTGGCCCACCGAGGCCATCTTTTCACTGGCGGAAAGCTGGTCCATCATGATCTTCAGCTTGGTCAGATCTTTGGCGATGACCTCGGAACCGAGCATCTCACCATTCTCACCGAGAATTGCCGTGGCCGACATCAGGACCGAGATCGCCGTGCCATCCTTTCTGGCAAATTCAAGGTGCAGATCCTTGATATAGCCATCCCGCTTCAGCATCTCGGCATAGGTTATGATTTCATCAGAATTATGGAACAAATCGGCGAGTTGCAGCCCGGAAGTCTCTTCCCTGCTGTAGCCGAGCATCTCGAAGCCGGAATCGTTCATATCGACCAGCCGGTTGGCAGCATCATTGAAAAAGACCATGTCTTTGGAGGCGGAGAAGAGATGGCGGAACTTCTTTTCCGACCGGGACAGTTCTTCGGTCCGATCCTCAACCTTCTGTTCGAGATTCTGATTGAGGTCGCGCAACTGGCTGGCCGCCCCGGCCAGATTGCGATTGGCGGTCTTCAGCTTCCCTGCCTCATGCTCAAGGGCCTCATAGGCCTGGACCCCCTTATGGTAAAAGATCATCACCGCCGCCACCGAGATAATGAACAGGGTATTGAACCCGCCGGAATAGGGCGATATGACGCTCCAGATATCGGCACGGTTGGCCATCAGCAGAAACTGTTTCACCAGATGACCTACTGCCCTTGAGGTGGCAAAGGCGGCAATAGCGAAGGTGACATAATAGAGATACCCCCAGACGAAGTTGTCGGGCTGCCGTTTAGAGAGCAGCCGGGCATAGCGCCAGGCCAGAAAGGCGAAGATGATATTGGCGGCGGAACCGAGAATATCAAGCAGTATCGCCGGCATAAGGGAGAGACCATCCATCATTCGTCCTCCTTTTTTTCCGTGTCAAGAGAGCGGTAAAAGGAGCGCATGGCCAGAAAAAGGAAAATCAGGGCCGGTGTGATGACCAAATGATCGAGAGCGGTGAGGTAATAAACCCACTTCCCGAAGGTAACAGGCAGGAGAAGAAAGGACGAAAGGTAGCAATCATCCGTGGCAATGGCCCCTTCGGCCAGCGACATCTGAGAAAAATGGCCGATAAAGGCAATGCCGTTCCAGACAATCATCAACAGACAGAATCTCTGCAAATACAGCCAGCCCACCCCGGCAAAGGCGCTCCTGCGAATATCCCAGAGAAGATAGCCAAGTGCCCCCAGGTATTGGATGTGGGCGAGTTGATGTACCACCACGCCCTCGGTTCCACCATGGGTCTGCAGGGCCCAGGCCTCGCGGCAGAACAGCACGACCAGGAGAATCGGGGTGAGTGCGAGTATTCTGTAGGTGTTTGGTTTCATAGTTTTCTTTTATAGAAGTGCAACACTTTTGCTGCAGGCCAGCAGAGGTTGGATGGCCACGACAGAACATGGAGAACGGCTGAACAGGCCGGAGAAGGCAGACATATCTCCGCGGGGGGCTCCTGCTCAGCCGGTCTCCATACCATGATAGTGCAGAATCGATACCAGAATTACAAAAAGAGGGAAGATGGCCGACCAATAAAGTATTTGCCTGTAATTATTAATTATTTTTCAGCAAACACCAACACGGGTGATAGGTGCGATACCACAAAGAGCCGCAACAGGATTGCCGCTATGCAACATTTTTACTGCACTTCTTCCTTTATTCTCATGGCCTCAAACTGCATTGACTTCCATCCGACAGGTTCGTACAATGTAATTACATGATCGAGTCAATTATAAAAAAGCCGGAGGTTGTCATGAAATCTACAATAATCAAAATCGGGAACTCCCATGGTCTCCGTATTCCGAAACCAATACTGGAGCAATGTGGACTTCAAGGTGAGGTGGAGCTGAAAGTTCAAAACCATCAACTCATCATCACATCCATTAAAAAACCAAGAGATACTTGGGAAAAGGCCTTCAAGGCGATGGCAGAAAATAAAGATGATGTCCTGCTGGACTCAGAGGTGCCTTCTGCAACACAATGGGATGAAGAGGAATGGGAATGGAAGTAAAGCGCTTTGATGTTTTCCTGATCAATCTTGATCCTACCATTGGCCACGAAATCAAAAAATCGAGGCCGTGCCTGGTTATTTCACCGGATGAGATGAATCAGAATATTGCAACCGTCATTATTGCCCCAATGACCACAAAAAGCCGGAATTACCCAACACGAGTCAGCTGCACTTTTCAAGGCACCAAAGGGCGCGTAGTATTGGACCAAATCCGTACCGTTGATAAAACACGACTCATTAAAAAACTGGGCACGATAGAGAAGCAGGCCCAGCAGAATGTTTTGGCTGTCCTCCTGGAATTATTTGCCGAATAATTCCAGGAGGACCGAGAATGTTGGCAGACCCAAAATGTTGCAGAAAAAACCTACCCACTCGTTCATGGCCCCAAAGAAAGAGCTCTTGCCAATACCTTTTTCC
>JAUYSF010000297.1 GCA_030696435.1 Desulfoprunum sp.
GCCCTCAATGTAGTTGCCGGTGCCGTGGCCCTTGGCCTCTTTCCGGACAATGAAGGCCGGGATGGGCTTTTTCTCGAGAAAGCTGACCAGGGAGACGGCGGTCACCAGGGGGTCGGCACCTAGGGTCATACCGCCCACGGCCTGGATGGGCACTTCTTCTCGGCATATCAGCTCAAAGAGGAGTTTGCCGCAGAGATAGGCCCCTTCTGCCGAGAGTGTCGTCTGTTTACCATCGATGTAAAAATCGGAGGTCTTGCCCGAGGTGAGGGTGAATGTGCCTTGCCGGTAGGATTTTTCCAGGAGAATTTCTTGCAGCCGCTGTCTGTCATTCATAGATCTGAATACCCGTAGTATATAAAAGGAAGATGTGCCCAGTAAGGACCGAGGTGCTGTATTTGTACCCCTGATTTTACTTGGTTTTTAAAAATGAGAAAAGAAAAAACTCGCGGTGAAAAAAAATGTCATGTTATTCTCTTATATTGGCGGTAACATTGCATTACCGTTGAGATGGTAAAAAACGTAAACCGTAACATTTTCAGATCAGGAGTCAGATATGTGTGGCATTGTAGGATATACCGGTCCCCGTCGTGTTGTTCCCGTTCTTTTGGAAGGGCTCAGGCGCCTTGAATACCGGGGCTATGATTCAGCCGGGATTGTCTATCTCCAGGAAGGCCGACTCATCAAACATCGCTGTCAGGGCAAACTCGCCAATCTTGAGGCCCTGATCGATGAGGCCATCGTTGCCCCGTCCCACTGCGGTCTCGGCCATACCCGCTGGGCCACCCATGGTGCACCTACAACGGCCAACGCTCATCCCCACAGCGATTGCACCGGTGATCTGGTGGTGATCCATAACGGCATCATCGAAAATTATCACTCTCTGCGCGAGGAGTTGAAGGCCAAGGGCCATCGCTTCAGCTCCGAGACCGATACCGAGGTTCTGGCCCATCTTATTGAAGAGAATTTGGAGAAAGATCTGTACGCCGCGGTGTGCAAGGCCCTGGCCCGGGTCGAGGGTTCGTATGCCCTGGGCGTGCTCTGGGCTGGGATACCGGGAACCCTGGTCGCGGCCCGCAACCAGAGCCCTCTGGTCCTCGGTCTGCATGTCGAGGGCGGTTCCTTTATGGCCTCGGATATCCCGGCTCTCCTGCCCTTCACGGATCAGGTCATCTTCCTGGAAGATATGGAAATTGCCGTATTGACCGAGAACAGCCGGCAGATCTTTTCGCTCAACACCGGCCTGCCGGTCCAAAGAGAGGCCCAAACCATTCTCTGGAACGCTGCCATGGCCGAGAAGGCCGGCTACAAGCATTTCATGCTCAAGGAGATCTTTGAGCAGCCCCAGGCCATCACCAATACCCTCAGTGGCCGAATCAATCCCGAGAACGGCGAGGTCAGCCTGGCGGAGGTCAACCTGACGGCCGAAAGTATCGCCGGTATTGACCGGATTTTTCTCGTGGCCTGCGGCACCTCCTGGCATGCCGCTCTTGTGGCCAAATACTGGATTGAGCGCCATGCCAGGATCCCGGTCGAGGTCGATATTGCCTCCGAGTTCCGCTACCGGCATCTGCTCATCAACGAGCGGGTCCTGACCATTGCTATCTCCCAGTCGGGTGAGACCGCCGATACCCTGGCCGGGATCCGGATTGCCAAGAAAATGGGCTCGAAGGTGATCACCATCTGCAATGTCGTCGGCTCCACCATGACCCGTGAGGCGGATGGGGTGGTCTATACCCATGCCGGGCCGGAGATCGGCGTGGCCTCCACCAAGGCCTTCATCTCTCAGCTTGCGGCCCTCTTTCTCTTCACCATCTATCTGGCCCAGGAGAAGAAAACCATCACCAAGGAAAAACAGCTGGAGTTAAGCCATGCCCTGGTCGGCATTGCCGCCATCATCGAAGAGCAGCTGCCGCTGATTCAGACCCAGGTGAGCGGACTCGTCGAGAGCTTTTATGACTGCCGGGATTTTCTCTTTGTTGGTAGGGGCTTAAGTTACCCCATTGCCCTTGAAGGAGCTCTAAAACTGAAGGAGATTTCCTATATCCATGCTGAGGGCTATGCCTCGGGCGAACTCAAGCACGGACCAATCGCCCTGATCGATAAGGAGATGCCGATCCTGGCCATGGTCCCGCAGGATGAGGTCTATCAGAAAAGTATCTCCAACGTCGAAGAGATCAAGGCCCGGCAGGGACGCCTGATCCTGATTGGTACGGAGGGCGATGAACATCTACGCAACATCACCGCTGATGTGGTCTATCTGCCGAAAATCCATGAAGATATGAACCCGATCCTCTATACGGTGCCGGCCCAGCTGCTGGCCTATGCGATTGCCACCCGACGCGGCTGCGATGTCGATCAGCCTCGTAACCTTGCCAAAAGCGTGACGGTGGAATAGCCGGGTAGCGGAATTTTCAGAGAAAAGGAAGGAGCTGACAAAGCCAGAGCAGACTGAGTTGAAGTTTTCTGCAGCACGCATCTCAAGGCTCATCCGATACTTCATACCCCCAGTAGCCTTGCGCTGCCGGGGGTATTTTTTTCTATTTTATTAAACTGTTGCCATCAATAAGCGGCCAGGTCATTTCAAAGGCTGCTCCTCCGGAAAACGAGGGGCGGGCAATAATCCGACCATGGTGACAGCGGGCGATTTGTCTGACAATAGCCAGCCCCAGGCCGTAGCCACCGAATTCCCGATTGCGGCTCGAATCGAGTCGCACGAAGGGCTCAAAGATCCTCTCCCGATCCTTTTCCGAGATACCGGGTCCATCATCCTCAACAGTAAGCTTGACTTCAGTCGCGCTCGCCGAAAGGGTCAGATTTATGCCTGTTTTGGCGAAACGGTTGGCGTTTTGCAGGAGATTGTGCAGAGCACGTTCCAGCAGTCGGGGATCATAGGAAATCAGGCGGGAGGCATCAAGACCAGCATGGACAAAGGTGATAGGAACCCTGAGCGTCTCCTTGGCAAGAACCACCAGTTCCTGGAGCCATGGGAGCAGGGTGCCCTTGGGCAGTAGCGTCTGGCTCTGACTGCTTTCAAGTTTGGCGTACCCCAGCAGTTCCGTGACCAGATCCTCCAGTTCGTTGATATCCTTGCGTATGCCGGCAATATGCCGAGTACGCTCTGTTTCATCTGAGCTATACACCTGTTCGAGGCCGAAGCGGATGCGGCAGATTGGTGTGCGCAATTCATGTGAAACGGCGTTTATCAGCTCCTTGTGTGATGAAATCAGCTGTTCGATCTGGTCGGCCATACCGTTGAAGATCGTGGCGATGGCCAGGGTCGGCGACAGGAAGCAGGTTTTGACCCTGGCCGAGAGATCGCCATCGCCGAAAGCCTTCGCGGCATTGCCAATCATGCTGAGCTGCCGCCAGAAATAGTAGGCCCAGGCCAGGGAGAAGATGGTCATGAAGGCCCCGACCGTGGCAAAACCGACGATATGGTCAATAGTGCCCACCTCATAATCGGTAAATGGCCCCATAAGCATCGCATACTCACTGTCTGGCAATCGCTGGAGATACAGGGTGCCATCGATCCGGATGATGACCTTGTTCTGCGAGAAAAGCGCGGTCTCGTCGGGAGTAAAGTCGAGATCGCTACTTTTTTTCACATCGATGGGATAACCGAAATGGACCTGCAGTTCTTTGATTTTGGCGGGTATATCCGATTCTCCGAGTCCTTTCAGCTCCTTACCCAGCAAATAAAAGCAACCTCTGCTAACTTCATGATTATAGATCCGGATCTGTTCCTTGTGGGCATTTTTGAAGTAGATGCCCATGATCCAGTTGGACCCGATCGAGGTGAGAAGGATCGATATCAGCAGAAAGGAAAAAAGGTTGAGATAAAAGCGACGCATGATGTTCCAGTTTTTTGAAAAGGAGAAGGTGAGATTGAAAAAAATCAGTACCAGGCATCGGAGACAAAGAGATAGCCCTTGCCCCAGACCGTTTTTATCCGGAAAGGGTGGGAGGAGCTGTCACCGAGTTTTTTACGTAATCTTGAAATATTAACGTCAATAGACCGATCAAGGCCATCGTAGTCAATGCCGCGCAAGGTCTTGAACAGATATTCCCGGTCGAGGATAGTGCCGGCGGCATCGGCAAGAATCCATAAGAGGTCGAATTCATTGCTGGTCAACTCGATCTCAAAGTCTTCCAAGAGGACCTTGCGCGACTGCTGGCAGACCGACAGGCGACCGAACTGTTTTGTCCCGACACTGTCGCCATTGCCTGTCTGGCCAGCCGGGAGCCGACGCAGCAGGGCCCGGATGCGTGCCAGCAGGACCCGAGGTTCGATAGGTTTTTTGACATAATCGTCGGCCCCCATCTCCAGGCCCGCTACTTGGTCCATGTCATCTTCACGGGCGGTGAGGATGAGTATGGGGCCACGGTATCTGGGCCTGATTTGCCGGCAGACGGAAAAGCCATCCAGGCCCGGCAACATGAGATCGAGAATGACGAGATCGGGTTGGCTGGAGAGAATCACCTCGACAGCGGTGTCACCCCGTTCGGCCGTACTGACCCTGAATCCTTGTTTTACCAGATATGCCTGAATCAGTTCGATGAGTCTTCGGTCATCTTCAACGAGGAGTATGTGCGATTGCTGTTCCACGATGGTCACGGATATTTGAGGTTGTGCCGGGCGATTGTCAGTTATCGGCTACGACATTGAGCGGCAGATCTTGTCGCTTGCGGAAATTGGCAAACGCGGTCTTCCTCAGGATCAGTCCGCCATAGGGCTTGTAAAATATGGAATATTCCAGGGAAATTGTGGTTTCTGATGACGATTTGTGACATAACCTTTCTTTGTTGATGGTGTAAATGTCCTTCTGACTGTAGGCCTTGATGGTTGTTTCAGCCTGTTTGAAGGGTACGTCGACAATACGCCAGTCTACCTCTAGGGGAAACCCGCTATCTTTTGTCAGCCAGGCTTCGCCTTTCGCTTGGTGTCCCGTCATTTTTCCGGAAAAAGTGAAGCGCTGGCATGAATGGCCGGCGATAATGCGGGATTCCGGTTCCGGATGCCATTGCATGGCAGGTTGGGCATCT
>JAUYSF010000350.1 GCA_030696435.1 Desulfoprunum sp.
CGTCGGCGTTACTAAAAATAACTGGGGCTCGAACACTTCAAAGCACGACTCCAGCTGGGAGGCAAACTTGGGCCTCATCTACAAGATGTACAAAAATTTCAGTTATCAAGTCCACTTTGGCTACATGGACACTGGTGACCTCTTCAAGGAACGCAACACATACAAGGACGTTGAGAGCATCATTATGGTCAACAACCAACTGACCATGAGCTTCTGATATCTCCTCCTTTCTTAATGCACAACAATTAAGGCCTTTGGGATATTTTCCCTGAGGCCTTAATTGTTCTTCACCCCCACATCACTTTGCAGAATACTTTGTTCCGGTTGATATAAAGCCTTCCTGGTTGTTGCGCACTCTTCCTACCGCTGCCCTGCCACCCTGCTCCTGTTAAGGAAACGTTTTCATCTGCCTGCCAATGGATTGAAGATCGAACCAGACAGCCTTTTTCATCTCTGGATTCTGCAGAAGAAAGGAGGGATGATAGGTGGCTATCAAAGGGATTTGCCTGCCATCATCAGCCTTGAATGAGTGAAAACTGCCCCTGAGTTGTGACAAAGGTTGCGGAAGCCCTAAAAGTGCCCGAGTCGCCAGCATTCCCATAGTGCAAATACATTCAGGCGCCAACAGAGCAATCTGGCGATGAAGAAAGGAGAGGCATATCTTGACATTCTCAGCAAGAGGTTGGGTTGTTTCTGGGATCACACACTTGATTGCATTTGTTATAAATGTTTGCTCCGCCTGTACATTGATCGCCGCCAGCATGCGGAAAAGCATTCGGTCTTCTTCAATACCGAACTGTACCTCTTCTGAAAGGACCGCAGGCTCACCACCGGTCAACCAGTCTCCGACAATCAGCAGACGCACTCTGTCACCTCCAAGACCGGCTCTTGTTGCCATACGACTTTCGGCAAGACTGCAGGCCCGACACTGGGCCACCTCTTCGGCAATATCTGCCAAACTCACAGCAGGCTGTTGAAAATTCAGGGGGACGCCCACAACCTCATGATCTGCCAGCGTTTTCGCGACCTGCCCTGTGCGGGCCTGGGGGGAGGGTGGACCATCCCGTAACTCTGCAAGGGAATGTAAAAACCGAGAAATTTCCTTATCTTTCGGATAGTGACTGATACCTGAATTGCGGTGATATTCTAACAGGGATTGTAGGCCATATAATAATTCGTATTGTCGCACATCCACCTCTTACTCTCAAGCCAGAGAGTTGTTAGCCAAAGCTCCTCTTGTCAACTAAGGAGTGCTACCAGCGTAGCACACATCAGCGTTCTCAACCAGATCTGAAAACAATCAAGATGTTCCTCTAACATTTCCAACCATCAATCTCATTCTTTGTCATGTTGCCTTTGAAAAAGGGAAGGTCATTCTTTTGTCAATATGGTAAAGTGCCGCATATCCATGCTGAGATTTGGCTCTTAGCAGCAGACACCCCGACTCCTCTGGACCGGATCAAAAAATCTACAATTTCTGAAGCGTATTCAAGGATGGATTACTGTTGCACAAGGAAGAATTCAGTTTATCCAGGAAAAAACTCGGAAAGACACAGAAACAGTTGGCGGAACTGCTGGGTATGTCTCTCAAAACCATACACAGTTACGAGCAGGGATGGCGCACCATCCCCCCGCATATCGAGCGGCAGCTCTTTTTCCTCCTCATCAACCAGCGCGGTCGGAATACTAATATGACACCTTGCTGGGAGAAAAAGCAGTGTTCTGAAAGAGAGCATTGCCCTGCCTGGGAATTCCAAAGCGGCCACCTCTGTTGGTTTCTCAATGGTACTCTCTGCGAATGTACCCAGGATGCCTCCGATAAAGATAAACTTAATATCTGCAAATCCTGTAAAATTTTTACCGCATTACTCGAATAGCTCTTCCCGAAAATTCGTAGGAATACAATCGCCTCACAGGCCAATCCAGACGCGGCCTACAGGTATTCAGTTACGAATTATCCTTCTCTAATGACAGCAGACATCGCCATTTTACCAGAAATTCTTATACTCTCCAGAGAGGACCATCCATCTTTCAACCCAGAAACGGGTTCGTACAGAAATACAAGGAGTACGCTATGCCCATCTATGAATTCCAATGCAATGACTGCAATGCTGTCTTTGAAACCCTATCAACCTCTGCCTCTGCAGTCATGACAACCGTCTGCCCGGAATGTCGAAGTGCAAATGTAAAAAAGATTATGTCAGGCGGCAGTTTCAAACTCAAGCAAAACCCCTCGCCACCCGCCTGCGGTCTCTCATCGGGTTGCGCTTCGAGACGGGGATTCTCCTGAGGTTGACTTGAGACCCAGGTGGGCCTCGAAAGCAAATCATTCTTTTTTCTGCTGGGAAAAATCGTAGATATACTCATTTTTTTTCAGCAGCCCGTGTTCACGCCTAGCGACCTCTTCAAGATAGGCAGGATCTTGACGCAGACGAGCAAGCTCCTTTTCCAGGGCCTCATTGTCACGTGCAAGAGCTGATGTTTTTTGCTCAAGGGCCACGCGGCGTGAATGCTGCTGCAAAAGAGCCCATATGCCCGAGTGAGGCGCAAAGATAAGCCAGGCGAAGGCCACTATGATGAGCAACCCCGTTATCCGGACCAGCCTGCTCTGCTGCAAGGGAGATAAATGTTTTATTGGTTTTTTCTTCATGATTTCACGCCAAGGCCTTTATGACACGACACACATCTCCCGCTATTTTTCTCATCAGTGCCTGCCTTGCAGGGCTCTGCACCCGTTATGACGGCAAGATCAAGGAAAATCGAAAATGCCTCGAACGTCTAGAAAATTGCCTGTGGATCCCTGTCTGCCCGGAACAGCTGGGAGGGCTCCCAACTCCCCGCGAGCCGGCGAATCTCGTGGGTGGGGATGGGGCTGCCGTCCTCGCGGGCAAAGCCCAGGTCATTACTGCAACCGGGATTGACGTCTCCGCACAATTCATCAAAGGAGCCAATCAGGTTCTTGATCTAGGGCTAAAACTTGGTATTTCAGCAATATATCTAAAAAGCGGCAGCCCTTCCTGCGGAATTCATCATCCCCTCGGCGTTACTGCGGCCCTCTTGTTGGCCCACGGTTATTCCCTCGAAGAATTTTAGAATTGACCTCGCCTCCTTCCCTTATTTTATTCTCATCACCATCAAAATAACAATCCCTGCCTCATAAAGAAGATACAAAGGGCCTCCCATGAGTAGCATGTTAACAACATCCGGAGTGGGGGTTAACATGGCTGCCAGGATAGCAATAATGAGCAACGCAATTCTCCGATTTCTGGCAAAAAAACTCCTTGAGCACAGCCCCACTTTTGCCAGAAACACCATAAAAATCGGCAGTTCAAAAACAGCCCCGAAGGCCAGAATAAAGATGGTGGTGAAGTTGACAAACCTGCTCACCGAGATAACCGCACGCAACTCCTCTGAACCAAATCCCAGGAGAAATTTGATCCCAAACGGCAGGGTTATAAAATAACAGAAGAGTGTACCTGCGTAAAACAGAAGACAGGTGAAGAAGATAAAGAAAAAAACCTCCGTGCCTTTGACACCAAATGGTTTTGCTATGGCCCGCCAGAAAACCGTCATTACCCAGGGTATAAGCCCATAGACCGCCCCGAAGAAGGCAAGTTTAACATGGGCAAGAAACGGTTCTGCCACCGCAAAAAAATATAGCTTATCGGCCAGATGCATCTGGACATAGTGCAGGAGATGCGGCGTCAGAAAAAAAATCACAAGCGTCGTGAGACCTACTGCAAGCGCCAGCGCCCGTATAGTACGTCTGAACTCTGACAAAATGACAAAAAGGGGTGTTTGTGCTGTCATGCCTGGAATGGGGTCCGCAAAATCTGACGATGATATTCAATGACGAGAAAGAAAGCCTGCCAAAGGGCTCCCAGCGGCCTTTAAAATAGCAGAAGCAGGACAAAAAAGCAATTTGATAGAGGTTGCTTTCACCCCTTAGCCATGATAAACAGGAGAATATTGAAAAGGCTGGATTTCCCCTGAATTATTACTTCAAAAAGACAACGCCATGCTTGAGCTACGATTCATACGTGAAAACATAGAACTGGTGAAGGAAAAAACTGCCCGCCGTGGACAGGATACTGCCAAACTGGACGACTTTATCGAGACCGACCAGCGACGTCTGTCGATTCTGACCGAGGTGGAAGGCCTTAAGAACAGGCGAAATAAAGTGTCGAAAGAGGTGTCTCTCCTCAAACAGGGTTCGGGACAGGATGCGGCGAGGGCTGAGTCGCTCATTGTCGAGATGCGCGATACCAACCAGCGAATCAAGGAGTTGGATGCCGAACTCAACTTGATTGAGCAGGGGCTTCAGACCCTTGTGATGTCAATCCCCAATCTCTGTGATGACAGTGTCCCCGTCGGTCAGAATGATAGCGATAACGTGGAAGTTTGGGTATGGGGTGAAAGACCTGTCTTCTCTTTCACCCCCAAACCTCATTGGGAAATCGGCGAACAGCTGGGTATCCTTGATTTTGACCGGGCCACCAAACTTGCCGGCACCCGCTTCGCCCTGCTCAAAGGATTTGCCTCCCGCCTGGAGCGAGCCCTCATCAACTTTATGCTCGACCTGCACACCCAGAGACATGGCTACACCGAGGTTCTGCCACCGTTCTTGGCCAATACTGCCTCATTGACTGCGACCGGTCAGTTACCAAAATTTGCCGATGACCTTTTCAAGATCAGTGACTGGGATCTCTACCTGATCCCCACAGCCGAGGTGCCGGTCACCAATATACACCGGGAAGAAACCCTCGATGAACGCGACCTGCCCCTCTGTTATGTTGCCTATACTCCTTGTTTCCGATCTGAGGCCGGCTCTTACGGCAGAGACACCCGGGGCCTCATCCGGCAGCACCAATTCGACAAGGTTGAACTGGTAAAATTCAGCACACCGGAAACCTCGATGGAGGAACTGGAAAAACTGCTGACAGACGCTGAAGAAGTCCTGCAGCTTCTGGGACTGCCTTACCGGGTGGTCACCCTCTGCTCCGGAGATCTGGGTTTTTCCTCAACAAAGACCTACGATATCGAGGTCTGGCTGCCCGGCCAGGATACCTACCGGGAAATCTCCTCATGTTCTAATTTTCTCGATTTTCAGGCCAGACGCGGCTCCATCCGCTATCGACCCGAGGGGCAGAAGAAAAGCAGGCTGGTACATACCCTGAATGGCTCGGGTCTGGCGGTCGGTCGAACTTTGCTTGCCATTCTTGAAAACTATCAGCAGGAAGACGGTTCAGTCGCCCTACCGGAGATACTGAAACCCTATTTTGAGAATCGGTTTTAAACATTCAGGCTTAAAAAAGTTATAAAATGAGCCGCAACGCTCAGTCTTTCGGCACTCGTATGCGGAGTTCAATCTCCTCGATCTGATCGGCACATTTCAGCGAACTGACAAAACCCTGGACCCCGCCGGCCAGGATCTCCTGCACAAAATTCTTCAAAGGTATCTTCTTGCCGTTGACCATGAGAGTGGCCCTCTCATGGCCGGCCATCTTGTCAAGCAGGAACCTCTTTTCAATAAACAGGGCAATTTCCCGGCTCTCGTGCAGGCGAAATATATAATCGCCGACCACATCTTCAAGATCCGTTGCCACAGCAATGATCCCGTGTACCTGATTTCGCAACATCTGGTCCTGATTGCGCAGGACCTCGATCTTGGCCACCTGGCGTGCGGTCTTGAAACCCTCACCTATGACAATATCGACATCCGGGAAATAACGGTGGGCAAGGGTGATCAGTGAGAGGTCACGGTTCTTGGTCTGCAGCACCATCTGGTCCGGGCCCAGGAACATCACACTCTCAGCACCCGCCATCTTGTGTTTTGCCGTATCAGTGCCGGGGGTATCGAAAACCACCCCCGATTCGTTGCTCGATTTAACGACAGCCACCCGGTACCCCAGGTCTTTCAGTTCACTGACTACCTGACTGGCCAGGGTGGTCTTGCCGCTGTCATGCCAGCCGATGAATGTTACTATTGAAGGCATAGTTCTCCTTAGCCGTCATTCAAAAATACCCGCAACAATGAAATACCGTTATCGGCAACGGAGACGTAACGAAATGGTAGAAATTGTATTGGATTTTCCGTAACGGTTCTTAAACGTGGAAAAGCGGATCTCCCGGTCAGGAATCCGCCTCTTTTTCTGTGTGTTCAAGACTGTCCCTGGCAGGACAACTACCACAATCGACCACTCTTGAAAATCAATATTTATCCCTACTGAGCAGGATATCAGCCTCTTCCAGGGCTTGCAGCCGGTTTTCCTACCCCGACCTCTCGATCTCTATTCTTTTCTATAGGCCATCTTCCACCCCCAGGCCTTCGCCCCGGAGCCACGTTGGAAGACACGTTTGCGGTAGACATCCTCCAGGATATCAGCATCACCGGCGAGCAGCGCCTTGGTGGCGCACATCCCGGCGCAGAGAGGCACCTTGCCCTCGGCGATCCGATTCTGCCCGTAGAGACGTTTCTCTTCTTCGCTGAAGGTGTCCTCGGGCCCACCGGCACAGAAGGTGCATTTGTCCATGGCCCCGCGCCCACCTGCGATCTCTCCTTTCGGGAACTGCGGTGCCCCGAAGGGACAGGCCATGAAGCAGTATCCACAACCGATACAGGCCTTTTTATTGACCAGAACGATGCCGTCCTCACGCTGGTAGATGGCCTTTACCGGACAGACCGCCATGCACGGGGCATCGGAACAGTGCATGCAGGATATGGAGATGGATTTTTCGCCGGGCTTGCCCTCATCCAGAGTAATCACCCGCCGCCGATTGACACCGACGGGAATATGATGACCTTCCTTACAGGCGACGACACATCCACTGCAATCGATGCAGCGTTCCACGTCGCATAAAAATTTCATTCGTGCCATTATCTCCCCTCCCATCAGGCCCGGCTGACAGTACACAATCCATCTTTAGTAGCCTGATTCTGCGTGATGATGTCATAGCCGTAATTGGTGACGAAATTGGCCGACTCGCCGATGACATCCGGTGCATGCCCTGCGGGGATCGTATCAACCAATGATTTGCCTTCAAACATGTCGCCGAAATGATAGGGCAGGAATATGGTTTTTTCATCGACGCGCTCAGTAACCTTGGCCTTGACCCTGATCCTGCCGCCCTCAGGGGATTCAATCCACATCATACCACCGGCCCGAATGCCGAGATCCTTGGCCAGCCGGGGGTTGATCTCGGCGTACATGTCGGGGGCCAATTCTGCCAGGTATTTGTTACTCCGGGTCTCGGCCCCGGTCCCCATATGTTCGACCATACGACCGGTAGTAAGAACATAGGGAAATGCCTGGACCAACTCAGAATTTTGTTCAGTCTTATAGCGGGTAAGGACCCGGAAATGATCCAGTTTATCCTCATAGGTCGGGTACTTGACCACCAAATCCGGCCTCGGTGAATGCAGAGGCTCACGGTGAATCGGTACCTGATCTGGAAATTCCACGACCAGACAACGGGCCCTGGCATTGCCGAAAGGGGCCATCCCCCTGGCCAGGGCCTCTCTGGTTGTCTTCTGGGAAATATCAGTGGCCCAACTGGTACCGGAGACAACATCCTTGAACTCGGGATAGCCACCTTTCACCTCACTGCCGGGGGTACAAGAGCCAACAGCCGCCAGCAGATTTTCGCTACGGCCACTGGCATCCCAGGTCACCTCATTGCCAAAGAGGTTGCGGAAGGGCAACCCACCTTCAGCCACGGATTTCGAGATGTCCCAGAGGATCGGCGTGCCTGGATGCTCCTCTGTCCAGCAAGGCCACGGCAAACCATAATACTCGCCATCACAGGGACCACCTTTGGCCTGCAGGGTGTCCATATCAAAGGTGTGCCAGTTGGCCATATGCCGCTTGATCCGCTCAGGACTCATACCGTTATAGCCGATGGACAACAGACCCTTTGCCGATTCTCGGCTGATATCCTCAGGAATCTGTTTGATATTCTTGTAAAATGTCTCGGCAAATCCGAGTCGCTGCACCAACCCCGCCATAATGGTGTAATCATCGCGACAGTCGTGGATGGGCTCAACCACCTTTTCCCGCCACTGGACCTGACGAGAAGTGGAGGTGACACTGCCGGAGGTTTCGTACTGGCTCGCACTCGGCAGCAGATAGATATTATCCCTTTCGCACATCGCCGCAGCCATGGTGGGAAACGGATCAACGACAACCATCAGCTCGAGCTTGTTATAAGCCCTTTTCACCCGTCCGTATTGGGAGTTCACATTTGCACCACAACCCCACTGGATCATGGCTTTAATCGGGGTGTACTGTTCGATCTTCTCCTCACCGAGGACGCCCTCATACCAGCGGGCCAGGCTGAAACCCTTCTTCAGCATGTAGTCCTTGTTATAAAAACGAGAGACCAGCCACTCATACTCAACATCCCAGACCCGGCTCCAGTGCTGCCAGCTCGATTCCTTGTCCACCGGATAGTAGCCGGGCAGACTGTCACAGAGGACACTCATGTCGGAGGCACCCTGGACATTATCATGGCCCCTGAAGATATTGGTGCCGCCGCCCGATTTTCCCATATTGCCCAAAACCAGCTGCAGCAGACAGAACGAACGGGTGATGCTGCTGCCGATATGGTGCTGGGTGCCGCCCAGGCACCACGTCAGACTGGTCGGTCGGTTGGCAGCCAGGATGCCGGCAATCCTCGTCACCTCAGCTGCCGGGATGCCGGTGATATCTTCAACCGCCTCAGGGGTGTAATCGGCCGCTACCTTGGCCATTTCCTCAAAGCCTGCCACCCGCGTTCTGATGAATTCCTTGTCTTCCCAGCCATTGGTCACAACGGCATTGACCAGCCCCATCATGAAGGCGGCGTCCGTGCCCGGCCGGATACGGATATAATCGCTGGCCTTGGCGGCGAGTTTGGTGAAGCGCGGATCGACCACAATGATGGGTGCATTATTCTTTTCCCTGGCATGCAGGATGTGCTGCATAGCCACCGGATGGGCCTCAGGTGCATTTGAACCGATAAAGATCATGCTCCTGGCATGCCGCATGTCATTGATGCTGTTGGTTAATGCCCCATATCCCCAGGTATTGGCGACACCCGCCTCCGTTGTTGAGTGGCAGATACGGGCCTGGTGATCAATGTTATTCGAGCCCCAGAAGGCAGCGAATTTTCTTTGCAGGTAGGCCATCTCGTTTGAGACCTTGGCACTGCCGTTGATATGCAGGGCATCAGGACCGTTTTTCGCGCGGATATCGAGCAGCTTTGTGCTTATTTCGGCCAGCGCCTGATCCCAGGTGATGCTGATCCAATGACCGCCCACCTTTTTCATGGGATTTTTCAGCCGCTTCTCACTGGTGACCATATCAATGGCACCTGCACCTTTGCAGCAATGACCGCCGAAGGATACCGGATGATCCTGGGCGATCTCCTGCCGTACCCAGACACCGTTATGCACCTCCGCCTCGATACCGCAACCGACCGCACAGTGGGTGCAGATGGTCCTCACCGTCTTCGAGCCCAGATATGGCGCCGGCTTTCCGGTTTCGGTGCTGGCCTTGCCAATCATCCTGCTGGTCATCGCAACGCCGGTCAGGGCTGCCGTCGCCACTGATAACTTGCCAAAAGACCGCCTAGCAAGCCTCGGATTCACTGAGCATCTGGATCCGATATTTACCGCCCCGGTGGTCGCAGAGGGCTTTCTGATCTTTATTCTCGCCATTGCGCCTGTCTCCTTATTGAGCAGTGCCCATCCATCAACCTTCGAGGAATGTCATCACCGGGAATCATCCTGGTTGCCGCTCGATGTGAACACACAAACGACTGTGCTCTGATAACTCGCATGATCCCTTGAAAATAAAGGTCAATTTTCAGCGATCAAGTCTTTTTCCAGCCCCAGATAGGCACAGAGAAATCTGCTGCAGGCGCAATAGAAATCGGCATTTTCATTGGCCTCCATGGCTATGCTGAATGTGCGTCCAAAGGGTGTGAGAAATTCTTCCAGCAGTCTGGCCTGAAAGGCCCTGGTCTGTGGCGAACCCATCTCTTTTTCTTCCTCGACAAGGCTGAACAGGATGTCGAGCATGACCACCAATGTATCCTCTGATTCTTTGACACCCGGATCCTTCACCAACCGCGCTTCAGCCAAAAATGACCGGAGAGACACCAGGGTTTGACCGTAAGTATGACCGTTGAGATAATACGAAGTCGTCATATGTACCTTTGTTGATCCGAAGGGATCGGAGAACAACCGGTAATACTCCTCCTGAAGATCTTGCAATCTTTTAGTATTCAGGAGAAGGCTGCAGTCCTTGACCGCTCTGTCAATACTCGGGCTTATCTGTTCTCTTGCCAGGGCCGAAAAGATTCCCCGCCATCTGCCCATCTTTTCGGCGTCCGGTTCCTGCGCAAAAAATGATTTCAGCAGATCAAGAAATCGCAGGCGGACTCTGCAAAGCTCTTTTGCAGTCATTTCACTCATTGGTATGTGCTGCAAAAAGATTTTCAACCCTGCAGACATCGCAATACTCGAAGTGTTCTGTGTCGATTGTTTCCCGGTGGGACAGTATTGCCATAACACGGTTAAAACTTTTCCGAGTCCCGAAGACCTTGCCACACTTCCTGCAGGCTATGGGTTCGGCCCGGGAGAGCACAACAGGCTGAAAAAAGGCATCGTTGAGCAGAGCCCCGGTTGTCAGGCTCAGGGCATCCTCGGGGCAAACCCGCACACAGATTCCGCAACCGACACACATGGCCCCATGGTGCTGCAGGATCAATTCGCTCTCGTTTGTACTCAACGCGCCGATACGGCATTCATTCAGGCAGGCGAGACAGCCGGTGCACCTCTCGGCATCACAGATCAGGCTGGTAAAACAGTGTGTATCGTCTACCGGAAGCTGCAGTTGTCGGCCACTCTGCTGCATCAAAAACTCGAGGAGAGCCTTTAACTGCGCGCGCCTGTTGCCAAAGCCCTGAGGGAAAAAGCATTTCGCCAGCGGATACGGAGTACCACCAACAAGATGGCTGTCGAGATCCTGCAGTGTAGAGACAAGGACAGCATCCGAGAGACCAAAGAGAGCCTCAAGGATCACATTGGCCTGCTGGTCTAGCCATGTTCCTTCGCCGGCATGGTCGAGGAGGATGATCCGCCTGGCCCCGCTGGTAAAGAGAGAGAGCAAATGCCAGAGAGAAAGGGCTCGGACGTTGGGGTATTCGACAAAAAACAGCTTCGCAGAGGTCGGGACCTTTCGCTGCCACCAGAGGGTATGCAGGGAAGATTCACTGCCGAGAACAACCGTAGAGCCTGACTTCAAAGGAAGATTCCGGCAATACTCGAGAAACACCCCATCGGGGAAGCGTTGATACTGGAGGGCACCGGTGGGACAGGCGGAGACACAGGCCCCGCATTCCATACAGCGGAAGGCATCCACCTCAATTCCCTTATCCCCCCTGTCAAT
>JAUYSF010000483.1 GCA_030696435.1 Desulfoprunum sp.
CGGAACCGCCGTTTAGGGTGTCTTGGCCTTTGCCGCCTTCTAAATAATCTTCCCCGTCGTTGCCGATAAGTGAGTCGTCACCATCCATGCCATAGAGGTGGTCGATTGCGCTGCCGCCTTCGAGATGCTCGCCTTCCAGATTGCCGAACAGATATTGGCTGTCGGCATCCAGACCGATCATGCCGTTGTCCACTTCCAGTGAAACACCGAGCCGGTTGTCGACAAAATCGATATCCGGATCGAAGTTCGAGACGGTGGCGTCAGAGTGGGCTAGGTAGTAGAGGAATTTGGCACGGTCTTCGATATATTGGCTGGAAAGATCTCCGTCTTGGTTGGTATTAGTGCATATATCAAGCTCTCCGTTTGCATTGAATCTGTCGTAAAGACCGGACTCGCCCGTTACAGTAAAAGGGTTCAGGCTGACCAGGGCATAACGGGTAGCCAGACCGGACTCGCCTTGCGCCTCGGCAAGGCTCGCAATTGCCGATTCCGAGAGGCCGGCAAGAGAGTTGATTTGTAGATTTGGGTGGTCATGTTTAAGGGTTGGCAATGTCTGGATAGCAGCATACAACTCCTCGCGATCTCCACTGGCAATCCTTGGGGCATTGGAAATGAAGATATCGGCAAGTTTCTGCACTGTTGTTTCCAGCGCCATGTCTGCCTGGTATGAATCGGCCCGGATGATGCCGGAAATATCTTCTATCGTCAGGTTTGGCGACATCTCGGCAAACAGACAATAGACCGCCAGGGCGTCGGTTAAACCAACAATGCTGTGGTTGGCAAATGGGCTGAGACTGGATTCGGTTTCGACAAGGACTGGCGGGGATAGTTGTGCGCCAGTGCCTGAAATGAGCGAGATTCCTGCAGTACCACGGACATTGATAATACCGTCGATTAGTGCGGTATCGGATAACCCGAAGGCAGCGCGGAAGGCATCAAAGATATTGCCGTAACCGCTTCCAAGCCCTGGGGCATTAAAGGTATATACCGCTGCACTCTCGGCGCTGAACGCCGTCCCTATCGCCGCAGCCAGATAACCACCAATAGAGTGACCGGCAATGGTAAAGCCAGATGACAATTTGCCGGCTGCAAGCCATTGGCTGACCTGGTTTTGTAGTTGGATGAATTGCGGGTTCAGGGAGGAGGGAAAACCTGCTTCTATAATATAGTCGGCGGTGATATCTCCTAGATTATTCGTACCTCGTATGGCCAGGAACGTTTTGCCCGTTTCTTTTTCTTTGAATACCGTGGCAGAGACTCCTGAGATACCTGAGAATTGATCAACTACAGACCAGTTGGCGGCAAACTCCGAGGCCTGGTTCTCGGACATTCCTTTCCCATTGTCTTTTAACGCATTGATATAATCATCTTTTAACATGCCAGTTGTTAAGGTTGAGTAGGCAGCAAGCGCAAGCTCTGCTTGTGTGTAATATTCCGTTATTATACTCATTTCTTATCTCCTGTTATGAAAATTGCAGATTCAAATTTTATTCCTAGGGTGGGATCTGGGCAAGTAAAGCTTGATCCATGCCATGGTCCTGGCAAGCCCCCCCCACCTCGACCATATGAAACCTTTTCTCCCAGCACCTTTCCATCGCTACGTCTTGCAATTCGAGCTTGCCGACGTGTCATTTGAGGCTCGCCCCTTCGAAAATAGTATTCCTCTATTTCGTAATAATATTTATCTGAGGATTTGGCCTTTTCCTTATAAGGAATCCATATCCTACCGGCCTTATCGAGCAAATCCGGCGTCAGTTCAACTGTCTCAAACACCTTAACGCCTCCATCGTTGGCGCACATTTCGCGCACCTGCTGGTCCAGCCACATATTTCTGCCAACTGCGACCCAGAGAAACATTGCAGTCACTGAAATTGCTCCAATCACCACCATCCCTCTGCTGGCAGGGTTTTGTGACCGTCGAAATAGCCATCGGGCCAAATAGAAAATTCCCATCGGGATTCCTACCCAGTAAATATACATCAGAGCAGCACTCATAATCCGATTCTCCTTTGTGATTTGTTCCGGCAAGCACTGTCGCCCATACCGCATTGAAACTCACGATTCGTTTTTATATGAGAGTAAATCACGTCATACTCGAAATATCGATCCACCATATTATTGCTCCCATGTTGAAAGACTTTGGCTGTGGTTGGAGGCTGCAAAAACAACCTGACAGCCTATCGTTCCCATCTAACATTTTTCTTATACAGCACACTCACTTTCCTTTTCCCCATTTCTCCATCTGATGCTGGAAAGGATAAGGGATAGCTTCGTACTGCTCGGCTGGTTTTTCATCCTTCTTCTCTCGCAGAACGGTAAAGTCACAGAGCAGCGGATCCGAGTCCTTGAGAAACATCCTTTCCCTGGCCACCAAAGATAAAATCAGCACCTTCTTTGCCCGAAAGGATGTCGTCATCTTCACCGCCATCGATAGTATCCTCGCCCATCGAGCCGATGATATAATCGTTGCCGGAGCCGCCGGATAGAATATCTCCACCCATATCGGCCGAGGGGGGAGGAAGATACAA
>JAUYSF010000486.1 GCA_030696435.1 Desulfoprunum sp.
TGGGGGAAGTGCAGGGTGAGGACGACGGGGCAGGGGCCGTGATACTGGAACAGGGTCTTTCGCAGGGTTTCAAGTTTCTGTCTGCTGATCTTGTCGGAATCGAGCCGCACCCGCGCCGATGCCGTGTACTTCTCACGGGCCACCGGCAGCAGATCGATGGCGTCGGCAATGATCTTCACGCCCCGCTCGTCTTTCTGGATCACTCCCTGGATAATGACTGGATCACTTGTTTCGAGGATCTCGGCGCAACGGCCGTAGGTCTCGGGGAAAACCACCACTTCCACCGCCTCAAAGACATCTTCGAGGGTCAGAAAGGCCATCGGGTCGCCCTTCTTGCTCTTGTGGCGCTTGAAGCTGCGGATCAGTCCGCCGATGCGCACATGCTGATCATCACCGAGATTGACCAGGTTGTGGATATCGCTGTCGATAACCGTGCGGACCTCGGCCAGGACATCGTCGAGAGGATGGCCGGTGATATAAAAACCGACGGTCTCCTTCTCAAAGGTCAGGCGTTTCTGCTCATTCCACTCAGGGATATCGGGCATCTGGATATCCGTGGCCTCCGTGGCTTTTGCGCCGATGATCGGGCCGCCAAAGAGCGAGAGCTGGCCGCTCTGCAGGTCGCGCTGCACCGCCTTGGCCTGTTCCATGGCCTTGTCGAGGACGGTCATGAGCTGTGAGCGTTTGTTGCCCAGCGAGTCAAAGGAGCCCGACTTGATCAGACTCTCGATGACCCGGGAATTGACCCGGCGGCTGTCCACCCGGTTGCAGAAATTAGCCAGCGAGGTGTAGCGGCCATTCTTGTCACGCTCTTCGATGATCGAGTCCAAGGCTGCTTCGCCGACATTTTTGACTGCCGCAAGACCAAAGCGGATCCGGTCATTGATGACGGAGAAGCCGGTGACGCTCTCGTTGATATCGGGTGGCAGGACCTCGATATCGTGTTCCTTGCAGTCGTTGATGTAGAGCACCACCTTGTCGGTGTTGGTCATATCGCAGGACAGCAGGGCGGTCATGAACTGGGCCGGATAGTGGGCTTTGAGATAGGCGGTTTGGTAGAGGATCAGGGCGTAGGCCGCCGAGTGCGACTTGTTGAAACCGTAACCGGCGAACTTGGCCATCAGGTCGAAGACATACTCGGCCCTTTCTTCGGGGATGTGGTTGAGCTTGGCCCCGGCCATGAACTTGATCTTCTCATCGGCCATGACCTCGGGGATCTTCTTGCCCATGGCCCGGCGCAGAGAGTCGGCATCGCCCAGCGAATAGCTCGCCAGGATGTTGGCGATCTGCATGACCTGTTCCTGGTAGACGATAACGCCGTAGGTCTCCTCAAGAACACCTTTTAGCTGGGGCAGGGGATAATTGGCGGCGGCCCGGCCGTGCTTGGTCTCGACGAAATCGTTGACCATGCCGGATTCCAGCGGTCCGGGCCGGTAGAGGGCCACCAGGGCGATGAGGTCGGTGAACTGGGTTGGGGCCATCTTCACCAGAAGCTCGCGCATACCGGAGCTTTCCAGTTGGAAGATGCCCAGGGTATCGCCGGCGCAGAGCAGGTCGAAGGTCTTGGTATCGTCCATCGGCAGGGTCTCGATATCGAGATCCGTGCCGATATCGGCCTTGATATGTTTGAGGGCCTTGTCAATCACGGTCAGGGTCTTGAGGCCGAGAAAATCGAATTTGATGAGGCCGGTCATCTCGGTATGCTTCATGTCGTACTGGGTTAGGGTTTCATCGTTTGAGCCCCGACAGACCGGCAGATATTGGACCATCGGGCCGGGCGAGACCACGACGCCTGCGGCATGGGTCGAGGTATGGCGGGCAAGGCCTTCCAGGGTCTTTGAGACCGAAAGAAGCTCCTCTATCCGCGGATCCTTGGTGGCGGCCTCTTTGAGCTTGGGCTCTTCGGCCATGGCCTTTTTGATGGTCATCTTCAACTGCTCGGGGATCAGTTTGGCGATCCGGTCCACCTCGCCGAAGGGGATATCCAGCGCCCGGCCGACATCGCGGATGACGCCCCGAGCCTTCATGGTCCCGTAGGTGACGATCTGGGCGACATGGGAGGCACCGCCGTATTTGTCACGCACATAGTCTATGACCTCGCCGCGCCGGTCTTGGCAGAAGTCGATATCGAAGTCGGGCATCGACTTGCGCTCGATGTTCAAAAAGCGTTCGAAGAGCAGGCCGTAGGGGATCGGATCGATATTGGTGATGCGCATGCAGTAGGCCGCCAGACTACCGGCCCCCGAGCCGCGGCCGGGGCCGACCGGGATATCGTGGTCTTTCGCCCAGTTGATGAAATCGGCGACAATCAGGAAGTAACCGGGAAAGCCCATGGTATTGATGACGTTGATCTCAAATTCCAGGCGCTCGCTGTACTTTTTTTCGATCTCGGGAGTGAAGGTGCCGATCTTGCGCATGGTGGCAAAACGATCTTTGAGTCCCTCCCGGCAGAGTCGGGCAAAGAGTGAATTGAGGGTCTCACCTTCGGGCACCGGGAAATTGGGGAAGTGATATTCGCCAAAGGCAATCTCCAGGTTGCAGCGCTCGGCCACCTCCAGGGTGTTGGTGATGGCCTCGGGGCAGTAGGCGAAGCTCTTTTTCATGACCTCCGGCGACTTGAAGTACAGCTCGTCGGTAGAGAAACGGAAACGCTTGGGATCGGTGATCGTCTTGCCGGTCTGGATGCAGAGCAGCACCTCGTGGGCGTGGGCCTCCTCCTGGTTGAGGTAGTGGCAGTCGTTGGTCGCCACCAGTTTTACGCCCATTTCACGGCCAATCTGGATAAGCCCGTCATTGACCGGCTGCTGCTCGGAGAGACCGTTTTCCTGCAGTTCAAAGTAGAGCCGATCACCAAATATCGCCAGCATTTCCTCGGTCTTCCTCCTGGCCCCGGCCATATCCTTCTGGCCGATCAGCCAGGGAACCCAACCGTGCAGGCAGGCGGTCATGGCGATCAGGCCGGCGTTGTATTCTTTGAGGACCTCCATGTCGATCCGCGGTTTATAATAAAAACCCTCGAACTGGGCGATGCTGGCCAGCTTCATCAGGTTCTGATAGCCCTCAATGTTCATGGCCAGCAGGATGAGATGGAAGGCGGTCTGGCCGTCGACGGCTTTTTTCTCCCGCCGGTCGCCGGGGGCGACATAGAACTCGCAGCCGACAATGGGCTTGATCCCGGCCTTTTTGGCCTTGGTGTAAAATTCCAGAGCCCCGTGCATGGCACCGTGATCGGTGATGGCGACGCTGTCCATGCCGTATTCCTTGCACTTGGCCAGGAGATCCGAGACCCGGATAGCCCCATCCAGCAGACTGTGCTGGGTGTGGACGTGAAGATGTGTGAATCCTGCGCTCATAGTTATTTCGTAAGTCCTGTAACGCCTTCAAGATGGGCATTTTGGAGTTGAATACCCTCGGTCATTGCCCCGGTGAAATTGGCCTTGATGAGGTTGGCCCCGGTGAGGTCGGCATTGCTCATATTGCAGCCCGCTAGATTTGCCCCCGGCATATTGCTGTTGATCATGATTGCCCCGGCCAGGTTGGCCCCGGCAAGATTGGCCCGACGCAGATTGGCGTGGCTGAGATCAGCCCCGGCCAGATTCGCCCCGGCCAGATTGGCGGTGATGAGATCGGCACCTTTGAGGTCGGCCCCGGCGAGATTGCAGTTCGGACAGTTCTTGGCCATTTCGACCAGGGTATGACGTGCCTCCTCAGGCGATACGGCAGGAGAGGCGATCTGCTGGGGCATCGTGGCGGCACTTGGGCTGCTTGTTGGTGCAGCAGCGGTATCACCGGTCTCTGCAGCGGGTTTGCCGCCGGCCAGTGTCTCGCGGAGATAGGTTTTGCCGGCCTTATTATCGGCTACGGCCAGTTTGTCGGGATCGCCGCTTATCCTGGTTGCCGAGTAGGCGCGGGCACCGTTGGTGGTGAAGAATATATAGGTGTCTTTTGTGCTTTCAACCAGCCCGTAGCATTTCTGATCCCCGTAGTACAGAGATTTGAATTTGAGGCAGAGCTGCTTGTCGTTGTTGATATCCCAGGCCCCGGTATCTTTGGAGTTTAGCCGAGTTTTGGCAGACATCCGACCGTTTGCCTGAAAATGAACTCTGGCGTTGAAATCGATAGACTCCAGGTGCAGGGTATTGCCCGAGACAAGCTGGAATATCTGCTTGGCAGAGAGGGGGGCCTTGCCTTCCTTGAGCAGCCGATTCTGGTTGCCGGGGGCGCAGGCTGCCAGCAGCAGGAGCGCAGACAGGATGCAGATTGTTGTTTTTCGTGTAAGCACGGTATCCTCCTGTAATCTAAAAGTAAAAGATGTTTTATGAGGCGAGTTGCCGTTTTTCATGAACCTTTGCAAAATGGAAAAAATGCATGAGATATTTGAGGATCGCATCGAAAATGTAAGAAACCAGATACACAAGGGCAATGACAAAGAAAAAAAAGAAAAGATTCATGAGAGCCGAATGGATCAAGTGCTTACTGAAAATCAACATTTGTTTGAGGATGATGTGATGTACCAAAAAGGCCGGGTACGAATATCGGCTCAAGAAAGCGATGATTTTTTTGAGAGACTCCCCGGAAATACCCTTCGATATGTTGGAGAGGAGAATGAAGGTCAGTATACCATAGAGATTCATCTTTATGGGATCTAGAAATGCTTTATCGAAATATGTCAGGAAAATGAAAAGAATCAAGGTTGTAGCTATGATTTTACAATCAAAACGTATCCCTTGCGTGGAATAATACATGTAATACATACCAAAAAGAAGGTATTTGAGGTGGGGTGTGAAAAAGAGGTATCCTCGACAAGTCGCCGATGGCCCGGAAATCTGTTATCTCTGTCTTTTTTTGTTAAAGAGGTCGATGACTTTTTCCAGCTTTGCGCTGATGGCTACCAGGGCTTGTGAGGCCGGGGCCTTGGGGGAATATTCGCAGACCGGCAGATAGGCCCGCATGGCCTCTTTGACCGTATTGTCCAGTGGGATGTCACCGAGATCGGGGATATAGATGCTGAGATACTTGGAGACGAGCTTTCGCAGTTTTAGCTGATTTATCTTGGCATTTACGCCCGCCATATTGGTGATGAGCAGAGGATTGAAGGAGGTCAAGGCCTGCTGTGCATGTTCTTTTGCACCTGGCTGGATATCCTCGGCCAGCGCGAAGACCTCGGCGAGGGTCTCGAACCTGTGTTCTTTCAAGGCTTTGCCGACCTCTCCCGTAGAGAGAAAACTGCTCAAGGCCTTACGGATGGTCGCCAGTTGCAGGAAATTGTAGAAATCCATGATGGCCGTCGGCTCGGGATTAGTCACACAGATCTGGATATCTGAGAACATGAAGAAGTCGAGGGCATGGAAGCTGGTTCCGGCCCCGACGTCGATGAGCAGAATATCGGTATCGATTGAGGAGAGACCACGCAGGAGGCGTTGTTTTTCCTGAAAGGTCATATTGGCGGTCTGCAGGGTGTTGCCGCTGCCGGCAATGATCTGCAGGCCACCAAAGGAATCAAGGGTATGGGTGATTTCAGCGAGTGATTCCACCTTTCTTGTCAGAAAGTCGGTGAGTGTTGTTTCAGGCTCAAAAAAGCCATACAGGATATGGATATCGGCTCCGCCAAGATCGAGATCGGCAACACAGACACGCCTGCCGGCTTTTGCCAGCAGCAGTCCGAGATTGGCGATGACCATGCTTTTCCCTGTGCCGCCCTTCCCTGAGCCTATCGATATTGTTATTGCCATGGTTTTTCGCCTACCTATTTCTGACGCTTGCTGCGGATCTCATGGATGCGCCGTGCCCGTTTGATGATCTCGTTCAGGCTGTGTGTTTCGTTGTCCGGGGCGCTCCAGAGAACCCAACCTTCCGGTGAACGCAGGACCAATGTATTGCCCTCATGACTGAGAACTGCACCTGTCAGAAGATCCGAAGTTGCTGCTGTTTTCTGGACAGCAACGGCTTTCTCCCGAGGGATTGTTTTACGGAGGCAACTGTAACACACCTCTTCATCGTGGGTTTCAAAAAGATTCAGTGCTCCGCCGCATTCTTTACAGAATATCATTTATCTACCTGTAAGGAGACGATGACGAGACAGCGCATCAGTTGTTGCGCGCTGCTGCTGTATCTCTCTGGTCTTCGGCGTATATGACTCATCTTGTCTCAAGGTATCACAGGAAAGGAAGAAAAAACATACCGACGCTTTTATTCATTCGGAATCGGGGGCAGTGCAGAGACCAGTAATCCTGTTGCGGGCAGGCCGCACACAGAAAATTCCCGTAGTCTCTCATCGGTTATAACATTTGGAAACATTAGAATAAAAAACGGGACACCGGCGCCGAAACTGTAAGGCAGATAAGGGGGAAATGCGAGATTTTGCAGGTTGGCCGGAGAGGGGGCACGGCCGACAGGGATTCTTGAGTTGATTGAGGCAGCTCAAAGGAGCGGTGACAGTTCGATGAAATACTGTCACCGTCGGGTTGTCCCATGCTTGTTGAAAAACTCATTTGTGTGCTGTGTCTGCATATTTCACCTTCTCGTTTTTAACGTCTGGTCTCGCTCTCGGTGGCAGGCCCGATTGATCTGCTGGTAGTCTAGGTCCTGGGACAGTATACGCAATTCTTATTTATCAAATGACATTACATCAAAAAACGGGGCGATTGAAAAGAGCTATACCCTATTAGATTGACGCGAAACATTTTTCCTTTTTCATCATCAAAAAAATCTGTCAACATTATGACCTTTCTCGGCAATTCATCTGGAAATGAACGTATCTTTTCGGATTTTATGCCAACCCCAGCATAGCTCGTGCTTCAGCGACCGTTGCGACCGGGCGTTCCAGTTCGCAGGCGATGCGGACGGAACGCTGGATCAGTTGGGCGTTGGAGAGGGCGAGTTGGCCTTTGCGGTAATAGATGTTGTCTTCAAGACCAAGGCGGATGTGGCCGCCCATGGTCATGGCCAGGGTGGTCAGCGGGAGCTGGTGGCGGCCTATGGCGCTGACGGTCCAGGTTTGGCCGGGTTTGAGGCTTTGCGTGAGCAAAAAGAGGTTCTGGGGCGTGGCAGCCATGCCGCCCGGCACGCCCAGCACGAAGTTGATATGGAAGCGCGGCGGGATTGTGCCTTTGGCCAGCAGGCGCTCGGTGGTGTCAAGCATGCCGAAATCGAAGATCTCCAGTTCGGGCATGATGTTTTCGGTCCTGATGGCGGCGGCAATGGTCTCGATGGTACGTTCACTGTTCTCGTAGATCTCTGGGCCGAAATTCATGCTGCCCATCGACAGGGTGGCCATCTCCGGTCTGAGACAAAGCGACTGGTGGCGCTCGGCCAGAGGCGTGCCCACCGCACCGCCGGTGGAATATTGGAGGATGCAGTCGCAACGCCTGCGGATCTGTTCCGTAACCTCCTGGAAGACCTCAAGCCGCTGGGTTGGCTTGCCTTGCTCATCGCGGACATGCAGGTGGATGATGCTGGCGCCGGCCGCCACCGCCTCAACCGCTGCCGTGGCCAGTTCGGCGGGTGTTAGCGGCAGGTGCGGGTAGATCTCTCGTGTCAGTTCGGCACCAACAATGGCGCAGGTGATGATCAGCGGCTTAGTCGGCATGGCTGAACCTCTGTTTGTCCTTGGGGGTGACGCAGGTGCCCGAGGCCCGACAGACCAGTACCGGTTCTGCCAGGAGGTCGGCTGCAGTCTCGCCGGCGGCAGGGTTTGGGGCGATCACCCGCCAGGCCGTAAATTCCATTTTCCTTGATGTTTTGCCAACGCTCACGATGCTGGCCCTGGCCTCGATAAAGTCACCGGCCCGCACCGGTGCCAGGAATTCCACCGCATCGTAGGCCCGAAACAGGCCCTCATCGCCATCGTAGCGGATGAGCAGTTCGGTGGCCAGATCGCCGAACAGGCCGAGCATCCGGGCGCCGTCGACCAAGTTGCCGGCGTAGTGGGCTTCGTGGGCGCTCATGCGGAGTCGGATCAGTGCTTCTGCCAGTGGTTTCATGGGATTCTCCTGCAATATATGTTGAAGAGGAAAGAGTCAATCGCTTATGGCCTCCTGCCCCTGGTCCTGACCAGTGTGGTGGCGATGTAGGAGGCGACCTGGGAGGGCAGGGTGCCCGGCCCGAAGCCGGCATCGTAGCCGAGCTCGATGGCCAGGTCGTTGGAAACCCGTGGGCCGCCGGCAATGAGCAGAAAGCGCTGCCGGAGACCTTCGGCCTCAAGCAGCTCGACCAGTTCAGTAAAGTTGCGGATATGGGCGTCCTTTTGGGTGACGGTCTGGGAGACCAGCAGGGCATCGGCCTGTTCACGCACCGCCGCCTCCACCAGTTCGGTGACCGGGATCTGGGCGCCCATATTGATGGCCTTTATCTGGGGATAACGTTCCAGGCCGTAATCCGGGTTATAGACCTTCATGTTCATGATGGCGTCGATGCCGACGGTATGGG
>JAUYSF010000071.1 GCA_030696435.1 Desulfoprunum sp.
GCGCAGCAAAACGGGCCAACAGATGATGAGATAAAAAAACATATCAAACACATGGAGAGTGAGGCGGCAAAAACCCCGCAAGACGCCAACGCATGGGTTCAACTCGGCAATGCCTACTTTGACTCTGAGACTCCGGAAAAGGCCATCGATGCGTACCACAAGGCTCTGGCCCTGTCTCCCGACAATCCCGATGTCCTTACCGATCTCGGAGTAATGTACCGTAAAATCAAACAACCGGAAAAGGCTGTCGAATCCTTTAATAAGGCGGCGAAAGTTGCCCCAACTCATGTGCCGGCGCGATTCAACAAGGGAGTCGTCCTCTTCCACGATCTGAATGACAAAGAAGGGGCAATAAAGGCCTGGGAGGAAGTTGCAAAACTGCAGCCGGACTATTCTGTCTCAACAGGTCAAACTATCCTGCAACTTTTAGAAAGTGTGAAGAAATAGGCCACTCAATCTTTTTTCAAAATGAAATACCTCCAACTACAGGTAATAACATGACATCTAAAGAAAATCCCATCGTGGATTTTTTCTCTTCTGTCCGTTTTGCTCTATTCATTATCTCCCTGCTCGTGGTGACCTCAATCATAGGTACCATTCTCCCTCAAGGGCAGCCACTGGGGTTTTATATAGAAAAATACGGCCAAGCAAACGCCATCATAATAGAAATACTCGGATTTTCTAACACGTATACTTCCATCTGGTTTAAATCCCTTCTTCTCGTCTTATGTCTCAATCTCGTTGTCTGCTCTTTGGACCGTGTTCCTCAAGTATTGAAGTTTATAAAAAAAGATAACTTGAGCGCTGATATTGCCAAATTAATGCGGAACAAGGACAAAATACTCTTCACCTCAAATGGAGACAAGCAAACGGTAGAAACCGCAATTCGCGCGGTGCTGAAACAGAAAAATTGGAAAATCTACTCCAAGTGTAATGCTGATTTTTTCCTGTTCTTTGCAGAAAAATCCGCATGGTCAAGATTGGGGGCATATTTGGTCCATTTGAGCATTCTCATCATTTTTCTTGGTGCCCTCCTTGGTAGCGCCTTTGGCTTCAAAGCCTTCGTGATGTTGCCTGAAGGCGATGAAACCTCTGAAATTTATCAACGGAACGATCAACAAACACCAATTCCCCTGCCGTTCAAATTGCGCTGCGATGCTTTTGATATCGAGTATTACGAAAATGGTATGCCAAAAGAATACCGTTCTGATCTGGTTGCTCTGGAAGGTGACAAAGAAGCGATGAGTAAACAGATTACGGTGAACAATCCCTTTAGCTATGCTGGGCTTACATTTTATCAATCGAGTTATGAGCCTATGAGCAACCAGTATACAGTTGAACTCACAAAAAAATCCATCGCCAAAGAGAAAAATCAGGCGAGAAGTATGAAGAAGAAGTTGTATGCAGAACCACGAAAAAAACACACCTGGATAGACAATCAGGCGCGTTTTGAGATAGTTGAAACGGGAAAGGACGGACATGGTCACGGTCCGTATACAATATGGTTTGACGATGAAATGGGGGAACCTGCTCAGCTCGTCCTAGAGGACAAAAAGCCTCTGACCATCCAGCGAGGTGAGGCTTCCTATGACATTATAGTCAAGCAGCGCTATGCCACAGGGCTCCAAGTGGTAAAAGATCCCGGTGTATGGCTCGTGTATCTGGGTTTTGGCCTGATGCTTTTTGGTCTGTATGTCGCGTTTTTCATGTCTCATCGACGACTGTGGATCTCTATCCAGGAAACTGGTGCGACTTTGACACTCATCCTGAGTGGTTCCAGCAATAAAAACCAGGCTGGATTTTCAAAGACTCTTGAGGATATCGCCACCAATTTGCTCAACGAGAAAACTCTCGAACTCAGGAGGATATAAATGGATTCCGTTCAACTCTTAGGATACGCTACGTTTATTTATCTTGCGGCGACCTTTCTTTATGTTGCCCTGGCCATTTTCCGGATTGAAAGGCTGGGCCTGTTCGCCACTGCCTTGACGATCATCGGTCTATTAGCCACCAGCGCCGGAATCGGTTTGCGATGGGTCGAATCGTATCAGCTTGGTATCGGCTATATCCCTCTTACCAATATGTATGAATCGCTCGTGTTTTTCGCCTGGTCCATCGCAGTGGTCTACCTGGCGATTGAATATATCTATAAGACAAGATACTTGGGTGCATATGTTGTTTCATTTGCATTCCTGGCGATGGCCTATGCCTCTTTCTCGGCAGAATTTTCAAAAGATATAAAACCTCTCCTGCCGGCCTTGCAAAGTAATTGGCTGGCGGCCCATGTCATTACCTGTTTCATCGGCTATGCCGCATTTACCATTGCTTGTGGCTTGGCCATTCTTTATCTGATCAAGAAAAGCTCTGCAGGAGGCACTCAAGAGAATTCTCCTGCATCTGAGGCAACGAGGACCAATTTGGCGCAACTCGATATTATTATCTATAAAATGATAATGTTCGGCTTTCTCTGGCTTACTGCCGGCATAATCACAGGTGCGGTATGGGCAAATTCGGCATGGGGTACATACTGGAGCTGGGATCCGAAAGAAACCTGGTCGCTCATCACCTGGTTTATTTACGCACTCGCTTTGCATGCCCGTTTTACAAGAGGATGGGACGGTACCCGCATGGCTTGGGTAGCCTTAGTTGGTTTTCTCTCGGTTGTTTTCACCTACTACGGCGTCAACTTTCTCCTCTCGGGTTTGCACAGCTATGGGGGGTGAAGAACAAAATGAAAAGGCTATCAACGGCTGAATCACAACGCCCTTGCGTAAAAAAAATTTAGACAGTTAAAACAAGGAGACAGATGAATACAGAAAGACAATCCATTAATGGTCAGACAACTCAACTCAAGCAGATTTCGAACCGTCTGGTCTTGATGAGCTACATAATGGTAATGAGTTTTTTAGTCCTCTTCCTCACATATCTGCCCGCTACTCTTTACGGTAGCGGTGGACCTATTGGTTCAATTTCAGAGAAGCAATTCGATTTCGGTCAGGTTGCTGACGGAAGCGAAGTGGTGCATGATTTTCTTATTAAAAATAGTGGGACGGAGGTTTTGACAATCTCCGATGTCAAAACAGGTTGAGGCTGTACCGCCGTCTCTTTCCCGAGACAAATCCCCGCCGGTGGTGAGGGAAAAATTCGTCTTAAAGCTCAGATAAACAAGAAAAACGGCATGCAGTATCGTCGGATAATAACTGTAAAGACCAACGATTCTGTAAATCCAACAATTCAGCTCATCTTGAGTGGTTCAATAAAAAAGTAGGGTGAGAGGCCTGGAATCTTTTCAGCCTCAATCACATACTCAAACATAAGGAGAGTACGCAGATGAAGTATCTAAAATGTATTATTCCCGGCATAGCCTCACTCATGGTTGCGTTTTCGTCGCCGACGTTTGCCGCTACTGCCCCCAATGGCCAGGATGACCGAGTTATCTGGAAGCAACTCGGAGATCTGCAATTACCGAGTAAACCCCTGGATATTGCCTATTCTTTGGACGGCAATTACGCCTTTATCCTGACAAACAGCAAACAGATTTTGGTATACAATCAGCAAGGGAAATTGCAGGGAAAGATTCCAGTCGACGAAGGAGTGTCGGCAATCGATATCGCACCTCGTGGTGAATTCTTATATCTTATTGATGGCAAAGATAACCGTCTTGCCACCCTGTCAGTTGATTTTGTCGTCGACATAGACACCTCTTCCTCGCCAATCAAGGGGGCAAAGGACGCTCCGGTTATCGTTGCTGTGTATTCGGACTTCGAATGACCGTATTGTGGCAAATTGTTGCCACTCCTTGAGCAGGTGCTCAAGCAGAATCCTAAAACTGTAAAGATTGCTTTTAAGAATCTTCCTCTCAAGATGCATGAAATGGCAGGGCCTGCAGCATTGGCTGCTCTGGCTGCCAATGAGCAAGGTAAGTTCTGGGAGTACCACGATCGTTTGTTTGCCGAGAAGAAGATTACTGCCGACTCATTCACCAAAATCGCAGCTGATCTTGGCTTGAACCAGGAACGTTTCAATGCGGATATGAAGTCACCTATTTTATTTGAGAAACTCAATAAGGATATGGCAGAGGCCGATAGGTTCGGCATAGCAGGAACACCGGCAGTGTTCGTCAATGGCAAAAAACTGAATCAACGTACCATAGACGAGCTTCAACTGATGATTAACGAGGAATTGACTAAAAAATGAATATGGGAAAAAAAATATTCGAATAATTTGCTCATCTGAGTCTTGGATGATAGAGAATGATCTTCGTGGAAGCCTGCAATGTGCCGTATGGCGGCTAAAGAGAATGATATACCAGGCACAAAGAACGGGAATTGAGGGGCACCGATGCTGAAGACCACACTGCTGTTCATTGCCACAGCCTTGGCAGAGATCATCGGCTGCTTCCTGCCCTATATCTGGTTGCGCAAGGGCGGGACGGCTTGGCTGCTGTTACCGGCTGCTGCGAGTCTCATCATGTTCGTCTGGCTGCTGAGCCTGCATCCCGTTGCCAGTGGCCGGGTGTACGCGGCCTACGGCGGGGTCTATGTGACAACAGCCCTGGTCTGGTTACGGGTGGTAGATGGAGTGAAGTTATCTGCTTTTGACTGGATTGGGGCGGGTGTCGCCTTGCTCGGCATGGCGATTATTGTGGCGGGATGGCGCTCGTAAGGTTTGGCGTGCGATTTTCCTTCATTCGGTGTCCCCGGCAGCGCCCTTTTCAGAAGGCACGGGAAACAGTTTCAGTGGACCTAGCGAAGGCCGGTTGGAGTCAGCTCTATCAACTCTTATCCTTACCCTTATTAGCCGAGAATGCTACGAATACGCTGGTATTCATCCTCGTTGATTTCTCCTTTAGTCAGTCGCTGTTTAAGAATAACCAGAGAATCTCTGGCATCGCGGTTCTCGGGCGGTGTCGGTCT
>JAUYSF010000080.1 GCA_030696435.1 Desulfoprunum sp.
ATCCTGGCCATCAAGGAATCCTTCCGGCCGACTGCCAAGGATATCACCCTGACGCCGAGCCGCGACGAGCTGATCAGGGTCCGTGAGTCCTTCTATCCGACCCTGCGCCTGCACAAGGTTCTGGGCAAGGAACCGGACAGCACGAAGCTGGAGGAAGGCATCCTGATAGTGCTCGAGAACCACGGCGCCACCATCTGCCTGTTTGTCGATGAGATACTGGGCCAGCAGCAGACCGTCATCAAGGGTTTGTCCGATTATATCGGCAACCCGGCCGGCATCGCCGGTTGCACCATCCTCGGCAACGGTGATGTCTGTCTCATCCTCGATGTCGGTGGCCTTATCGAAATCTCTGAACGCGGTGCGGAATAAATTGTGGTCGAGGCAATGACAAACGGTCAAACCAGCCAGAATTTTCCGGCCCAGACAGAACAGCCGGCAGTCCTCATGGGCATCAGCGACAAGGAGTTTGACCTGATGCGTCGGCTGATCTACCGGAAATTTGGCATAAACCTGTCCAATGAAAAGAAATCGCTGCTGGTTGGCCGCTTGCAAAAAATCCTGCGCACCGAAGGTTTTCAGTCGTTTGATCAGTACTATGACAATCTGCTGCAGGATCAGAGCGGCAAGGCCATAAGCGGGCTGATCGACAATATCTCCACCAACCACACCTACTTCAATCGGGAAAAGGCCCATTTCGACTATTTCAAGAACCAGGCCCTGCCCGATGTCCTGACCCGGCTCCGGTTGAAAAAAAGTAATGATCTGCGGATCTGGTGTGCCGGCTGCTCAAGCGGCGAAGAACCCTACATGCTGCTGATGCTGATGCATGAGGTGTTGGGTGAAAACCATCGTCATTTCGATGCGGGCCTGTTGGCCACCGATATCTCCGACCGGATTCTCAATACGGCAAAACAGGGCGTCTATCCCAATGAGCGGATAGACGCCCTGTCGGAGCAGCAGAAACGCAAATATTTCAGCCGCTGTGATGCCGAGCATGTCCAGATCAGCGAGGAGATTCGCCGGGAGGCTGTGTTCAGGCGCTTCAATCTGATGAATGAGAAATTTCCTTTCAAAAAGCAGTTTCATATTATTTTCTGCCGGAATGTGATGATTTACTTTGACAAGGAGACGAGGGATGCCCTGGTCAGGAGATTTCACGCGGCCACCGAGCCGGGCGGCTATCTGTTTATCGGCCATTCGGAGACTCTCGGCCGGGAACAGCCACTCTATGAATATCTCATCCCCGCCGCCTACCGGAAAAGGTAATCTATGAAAAAGATACGGGTTCTAGTGATTGATGACTCCGCCCTGGTGCGCAGTATCCTCTCTGAAGGGCTGAGCCGCTCGCCCAACATTGAGGTCGTCGGCACGGCGCCCGATCCCTTTATCGCCCGGGACAAGATTGTCCAGCTGCAGCCCGACGTCCTCACCCTCGATGTGGAGATGCCGAGGATGGACGGGGTCGAGTTTCTGCGTCGGCTGATGCCGCAATACCCGCTGCCGGTGATCATGGTGAGCTCACTGACCGTGCGGGGCAAACAGGTGACCCTTGATGCGCTGAACGCCGGCGCCATCGACTTTGTCAGCAAGCCGACCTCGAATATGCAGCAGGGCCTGGCGGTCATGATGGGCGAACTCATCGCCAAGGTGGAAATGGCCTCGCGGGCCAACGTCTCGCACTGGAAGGAAAGCAACAGGGCCGGTATCGCCGACAAGATCCGCCGGAGTGCGGTGACGCCGCTGATGGAGACCACCGATAAAATTGTCGCCATCGGCGCTTCGACCGGCGGTGTAGAGGCGATCAACCGGGTGGTCAAGGGTTTCCCGCCCTCCATGCCGGGGGTGGTGATTGTCCAGCACATGCCGGCCGGCTTTACGGCCATGTTCAGTGAGAGGCTCAACCAGATCTGCGCCATGAAGGTCAAAGAGGCCCAGCACGGGGACAGGGTTATGAACGGCATGGTCCTGGTTGCCCCCGGCGACAAGCACATGCGGGTGGTCCGTTCCGGTGGCATCTACACCGTCCTGCTCGAAATGGGCGAGAAGGTCAGCGGCCATCGGCCTTCAGTCGATGTTATGTTCCACTCGGTGGCCCAGAGTGCCGGTCGCAATGCCGTGGCAGCCATCCTTACCGGTATGGGGGCTGATGGGGCAGACGGCATGCTGGCGATGCGCCAAGCGGGTGCCCGCACCGTGGCCCAGGATGAAAATTCCTCAGTGGTTTTCGGCATGCCCAAGGTGGCCTATGAGCGTGGCGGCGCTGAACGCCTGGCCCCGCTGGAAAACATTACCGCAACGCTTATCGCCTACTTGACCGGAGGGGCATGATGGCTGAAATCGTCCTCGGTATAGGCGGCATCGGTGCCACCAACACCAAAGGCGCAACCCTGAAGACCTATGCCCTCGGTTCCTGCATTGCGGTGGTCATCCTCGATCCGCAGACCAGGACGGTTGGCATGGTGCATGTGGCCCTGCCCGATTCCGCGATAAAACCCGAGAAGGTTGCGACCCTGCCGGGCTATTTTGCCGATACCGGTATTCCGGCCCTCTTTGAACAGATGAAGAGATGCGGGACAAAGGGCCCCCAGGGCCTCATTGTCAAGCTTGCCGGAGGGGCGCAGATCATGGACCAGAACAACACCTTCAATATCGGCAAACGCAACGCCCTGGCCGCTAAAAAAATCCTATGGAGCTTCGGGCTGGCACCGGTGGCTGAGGACCTGGGTGACAATTACAGCCGGACCGTCACCCTGGCGACCGATACCGGCATTATGACCCTGTCATCACCGGGAAAGCCGAATTGGCATATTTAGGAGCCGTTATGAAACAGCTATATCACGCATCTTATCTCCGTTTCGTTTACGGCTCCTTATGCCGTTTTCGGCATTTCTCTGAACCCGATATTCTTTAACAACGGCCTGAAAAACTTATCTGCGATACCCTGCTATGGAAAAGAAAACGCTCAATAAAGAAGTTCTGGCAGCAGTACGGCACGTGCCGCTCCTCTCGGTGGCCGCGGCCCGTATCCTTGACTTAACGGCCCAGGTCGATCATACCCTTGCCGATGTCATGGCGGTTGCCAAAAACGATGCGGCCCTGACCGCAAGGCTGTTGAAAATCGTCAATTCACCGGTCTACGGTCTGCTTGAACCGGCAACATCCCTTGAACGGGCGATATCCTACCTCGGCGAAAATCTGGTCGTCAGTCTTGTCCTCGAAGACACCATCGGGGCGTATCTCAATAAACCCCTCCCGGGTTATGGCGGCGGCAGCGGTGATCTGTGGAGGCATGATCTGCGGACCGCCATCGCCGCCAAAGAGATCGCTCTGATCAACCGGGATCGTTGTCCGCCTGATGTGGCCTTTACCGGCGGTCTGCTGCACGATATCGGCAAATCGATTCTGTCGGAATTCCTCAAAGACGGATACCAGGAAATTCTCGCGGAACTGGCCGAAAAAGAGGTTGTCGATTTCGTCGGCGGAGAGCGTGATCTGCTCGGTATCGATCACGCCCAGGTGGGCTATGAACTCGCCAGGACCTGGGGGCTTCCCGAGGTCATGCAGATGGTCATACGGCATCATCACGAGCCGTCTCTGGCCCCGGAAGATCTCAAGCCGGTGGTCTATGCCGTCCATCTCGGCGACATTATCGCCATGATGGGGGGCTATGGCACGGGCACGGACAACCTGTTTTACCGGCTCGACCAGAGGTATACCGACTATCTGGTGGTGGGGCCTGAGCAGATGGGCATGCTCATGCTGACTGTCGAAGAGAAATTTAATGAGACTGTGGAAACCCTGCAGATGCGCTGAGGATTCCTGATCGGAGCCTCTTTCGGGTATTGATTCTGGAGAGTAATATGAAAAAAATTGTTGTGGCAGATGACTCGACTACGGCCAGAATGTTCGTCATCCGCTGCCTTGAGATCATCGGCCTGAATGGGGCAGAGTTCCTTCCTGCCGCAAACGGCAGAGAGGCCCTTGAGCTGTTGAAAAAAAACGGTGCCGATCTGTTGGTGACCGATTTGAACATGCCGGAAATGGATGGGGCGACGCTCTTGAAAAAAGTCAAGGCCAGCCCCGGGCTCCACGAGATTCCCGTTGTGGTCGTATCCAGCGGCTCAAATCCGGCTAAAAATGAAGAGCTTAAAAAACTGGGTGCCCTGGCGGTGCTGGAAAAACCCGTCTCGCCGGCGGCTCTGCTCGATGTTCTTGGCGCTCTTATCCACCCTAAGGAGAAAAGTAATGACGGCTCTGTCTGGTGATTTCCAAAAGGCGCTGGTTGCAGCAGTCCTGGAGACCTTTGAGAATCTGGCCTTCATGGAGCCGGAGTTCAGCCCCGACAAGGAGTTTGTGGCCGAGGTGACATTCTGTTGCTCGCTGGCCATACGCACTCCTCTGCAATGCTCCATACAGATCGCCATGGATGAAGATCTCGGTAAACTCATCACCGCTACAATATGGAGCAGGCAGAAGGACTCTGTCGATGAGCAGATGTGTCGGGATGCCTTGGCAGAGCTGCTCAACACTATCGCCGGCAGATTCATGAAGGCCGTGCTGCCGGCTGACCAGACCTTTCAGCTCGGTCTACCGGAGATCTCCGAGGGCTGCTGTGCGGCCGGGAGCGATTGCAAGGTCTTTGATTTCTCGCTCAACGGCGGTATGTTCCGAATTGCTCTGGTCGTATCCGAGAGCTAGAATCAGAAGGAGTTCCACCTGGAAAGGAGAAACTGGAAGCAATTCTATTGCTAGCCGCTTCTTGGTACAGCCGCAAAATTATAAAAATCTCTCCCGGCAGTCTGTCGTGCCCAAGGTGCTCGACCTGGGCAAGAGCATCGATAGGATGCTCAAGATGCTGCATCGCCTCATCGTTGAAATGACCACGGTGATGCACGCAAAGTGATGCCTCAAACGATTGAGCTCGGGATGATTTTC
>JAUYSF010000165.1 GCA_030696435.1 Desulfoprunum sp.
GTCAGGCGTATCCGACTGCATAGCATGATCGACCCGGCGATCATCTTCATCATCCGGGAACTGATCGTCATGCTGTATTCCCATACCTCTCTGACGGGTGGCACACTCCTGGGATTTGCCGCACTCCTGCTCTCTTTGGGGAGCGTCAGAACCCTGGCGGTGGTCTTTAGTCCGGAAGAGGATCGTACCCTACGTGGCTGAGTGGCAAGCAACTGCCGATTAGCGGTGTTTGAGAAAAGTGCCTTCCTGATACTCTCTGAAGGCGGTCTGCAGTTCCTCCTCGGTATTCATGACAATCGGACCCTGCCAGGCCACCGGTTCCCGTAGTGGCCTAGCCGAAATGAGGAGAAAACGCACGGATTTCTCTATGGTATGGATTACTATCTCATCGCCGCCAGTGAAGAGCAGGAGGCTGCCATCGCCACGTTCGGTGGTCTCCTGAGGCGAAAAGAGTGCCGAGCCATCAATGACATAGGCCAGTGCCGTGTGGTCTGCGGGAGTTGGGTGGGTGGATTCAGTATGTGGAGGTATGGTGATATCGAGATACTGGGGGGCAATGGTGATGTCTTCCACCGGACCTTTTAAAGTACCCAGCTGCCCGCAGATAATTTTGATTTGAATCCCATTGCCAAGAATCAGTTTGGGGATCTGGTTGGAGATGATATCGCGATAACGCGGGGCGCACATTTTTTCGCTTGCCGGCAGGTTGCACCAGAGTTGGAATCCATGCATGCGGCCGTCTGCATCCCCTTTGGGCATCTCCTGATGGATGATGCCGCTACCGGCAGTCATCCACTGGACATCTCCCGAGGAGATCGTTCCCTTGTTGCCGAGGCTGTCGCCGTGTTCGACGTCTCCCTTGAGGACATAGGTGATGGTCTCGATGCCCCGGTGCGGGTGCCAGGGAAATCCTTTGAGATAATGTTCAGGGCGGTCGGAACGGAAATCATCGAGGAGGAGGAAGGGGTCGTAGTCCTTGGTGTCATGAAAACCGAAGGCACGTTTGAGATGGACGCCCGCCCCTTCCAAGGTTGGTTTGCTCGGGGATACTCTACGCAGTGTGCGGATGGTCATGGTTGCAGTTCTCCTTGTTTTCTGGTTGCGGGGATGTTTGTTTGTGAGTTTTTCTTCGCTCCTGCCCGCTTCGACTCTGTTCAGCGAGCGGTAAGGGTGACAGCGGAACCTTGAGATCGGTTCTTGGCGAAGTTGAAGGACTGCAGTGCTAAGGGCGGGGTGGCCGCTGGTCCTCCCGGATGTCTCTGTAGATGTCATTATATTTCTGGAAACCGCTTTTGACGATCTCATCGTAGACATTGTTCTTGTCGATTCCGACGACCTTGAGGAATCTACAGGGGACAGTGCCCTGAAGCCTGTCATCTCCGGTCAGTTCGCTGAGGGAGAAGTTCTGCAGGTTTTCAATCTTCATCTTGCTTGCCAGCTTGATGGCGAGTTCAATTGCTATCGGCGACAGGCGACGGACATCCTTAAAGACAGTTATGGAGAGCTCCTGTTCGACGATTGACTTACAGCCGGCGGCAGTCGCATCCTGCCCTGAAATGGGGACTTTGCCGGCCAGACCCTGAGCTTTCATGGCCTGGAGGGCACCGAGGGCGGTGCCGTCGTTTGAGGCCACCACGGCATCTATCCGGTTGCCTCGGGCGGTTAATATCTTTTCCATGATCCTGGTGGCGTTCGCCGGGGCCCAGTTATCCACCCACTGGTCGCCGACGATCGTGATCCGGCCTTTGTCAACCAGAGGCTGGATGATCTCCATTTGGCCCTTCCTGAGCAGGCTAGCGTTATTGTCAGTCGGGCTGCCGCCGAGCATGACGAAGTTGCCGTGGTCGACCCTGGCGAGAACGCCCCGGGCCTGGATACGGCCGACCTCGATGTTGTCAAAAGAGATATAGGCCGCGAGTTTGTCCGATTTGATGAGGCGGTCATAGGCGATGCAGGGGATGTTTTTCTTGGCCGCCTCGGCGACCGCAGTGGCGGCAGCTACGCCGTCTTCGGGGATAATGATAATGACATCTGCGCCCAGAAGGACCATGTTGGCAATCTGATCGTTCTGTAACTTGGCGTCATGGTTAGCGATCTGGGATATCAGTTCCGCCCCCTGTTCGGCGGCCAGCTTCCGCATGATGGCCTCTTCCACCGGCCAGCGTTCCGTCTCGAAGTCGGTGATGGACAGACCGATTTTGATCGGGTTTTCTTTGGCAGAGGCGGGAAATTCGACAAGCAGAAGGGAGGAAAGCAAGGCTAGGGCGTATGTCGCGAGTTTCTTCATAAGATTTGCTCCTCTGTCCGACCTCGGTTAGCGAAGGCGGGATCCCTTGATACGGTCATTCTATCAGAAGAAATTCGATATGGGAAATCTGTGGCGCGTTTTGCTCAGGTTCCTATCTATCCTGATGTGTGATGTATGCAGTTTTTACCCCGGCTGGGTAGTTGATTTCTCAGTGTAAATGACGTAAGCTTTTTTTAATATGCACCCTGGACTAAGATATTCCATTTTCGAATCAAGCTTCATGCCGGTCGGGCTGTGCGGTTCCCCACCAGCGATTGCGACCTCTTTGTGATTCGGAAATGCCAAGGTTTCGGCAGAGTCAGTGCGGGAGACCGACACGGCGATCCGTCCCCGGCCATCGGACAGCACGATTTACACCAGAGAGGCAGCGGAAATGGGACTTTTTGACTTTACCTACTATGACATTATCTGTCGGAATGCCGGGCTGTTTAAACAGAAGACCGCATGGTATGAAGCCGAAACCACGGAGGCCGTCTCCTTCCAGGAGTTGAAGAAGATGACCGACAGTTTGGCTTCCGGGCTCAGGACCAGAGGGATCGGCAAAGGTGACCGAATCGGAGTCTTGGCCAAAAACAGCCTCCAATATTTTCTGCTCTACGGCGCGGCCGCAGCCCTCGGTGCTGTGATGTTGCCGATCAACTGGCGGCTGTCCGCCGGCGAGGTCTGTTTCAACCTCAATGACGGCCAGACCAAAATAGTCTTTGCCGACGAAGAGTTTGGGGAAACGATCAGCAAAATCAGAGCCGAACTGCCCATCGTCGAACGCTTTTATGCCCTGTCCGGGAAAATCGCCACGGCCGGGGATTTTTACGACCTAATTATGCAAGCCGACGACTTCCAACCTGAAGATCTGCCGGCTGACAGCGGTTTTGTAATCATCCACACGGCCGCCGTCGCCGGCAGACCCAGAGGGGCACTGCTCAGTCATACCAATATTGTTTTCTCCAGCCTTGAGTTTATCCGAGCCATGTCGCTGCAGGCCGCCGATGTCCACCTGAACATCCTTCCCCTGTTCCATGTCGGTGGGCTGTTTATGACGATCAGCTGTTT
>JAUYSF010000167.1 GCA_030696435.1 Desulfoprunum sp.
ATGAAAACGAAACTGAGACTATTGCGTTCAACTATGGGAAAATGGTAGCAATAATTCACAACGCAGTCCAAAGCTTTACCAGTCAACACACTCGGTTTTCATTAGATTTAGACCATCTGATTGATGCGCCTCTGAAATCAATCGGCCCGATGCTTTCACATCGCGAAGAAGATTGGGCTTACCTTCAACATCTTGCTGCCAAAATTCGTCATCGACTCGGTAAATTGCCAAGTGACTCACTCGAGCAAGGATTTTGTCATGGAGATTTTCATGGCGGAAACGCACACGTTACCGATGACGGCGCTATAACTTTTTTCGATTTTGATTGTTGTGGTTGGGGTTGGCGAGCATATGATATCGCGGTCTTTCGATGGAGCACAAGGCTTGCAAATAAGGAGAAAGAACGCTGGGAGCCTTTCCTGCACGGCTATACCGAAGAGCGAAGTCTCCACAGCTTAGATTTGAAGGCAATCCCGCTATTTATTGGCATTCGTCATTTTTGGCTTTTAGGCTTACATACCGGCAATGGCCATGATTGGGGTTTCGGATGGATGAATAACAAATACTTCGATAAGGCAATGAAGTTCTTTCGAGAATGGGATACCGAGTATTTTACAGACAAAAACGAAACCCAAACATTGAGTGTGGGCTAACAACCGGCTGCACAGCGGACCCCGCAAACAGCGAGGGGTCCGGTGAGCCGGAACGTTCGCTGCAAAAACCACATATTGACATCAGAGGAGCAAATGCAGGCAGCCCACAACTAATTTCGGATAAATCTGGGGCTCAGAGCACGGTGCTCTACCTCACGACCACGGTATTTCCAGTCCTGCCCGAGGGTATCTACGGCTACAAGCGAACCAATCCTGATTTTCCCGACCAGACTACTTCCGACCAATTTTTTGATGAGGCGCAGTTTGAGGCATACCGGGAACTTGGCTACGGCGCCGGCCGCCATATCTTCGAAAAAAAGACCTTGGCGGAGATCTTCCCGGATGACAAGAAATCTACGGAGAACCCGTTGGAAGTATTCTTGCGGGCAATCTGGGGCTCAGATTCTCAACGGTGACATCAGAGTGATCAAGCGTCGCCACAGGATCCCGTCTCTGCCTTTGCCCTGGGATACATAGCAACAACAAACCCTTATTATCAAGGCAAGGGATTCTTATTCCTTGTTGACTTTGACAGCCATATCAGAATTGGAATAATAGGTAAATTGCTGATCGTCTCACTGTTTCCAGTGTCTTGGTTCGAGCTTACCGAGGAATACTTTGGTGCAGATGAGGACGTTTCTCGGGGTGTCGCCAGCCTGTATCCTGAGCAGGCCTTCACGGATGATGATTTTTTTCATCAACTGCCGACCGTTGGATTCGTTATAGTAGATATCCGAATCAAGGATATCACCGATATTCTCAGCTTCAACCCGGTCGATAATCAGCTGAATCCCTAAATTGAGAAAGGGGTCCGAAATATGGGCGAGTTCGTTTTCGAGCGCCAGAAGGCCGGATTTTGTAGCCTTCTCTGCCAGATCCCTGAGCTGGAAGACCAGCGGTACAAGGGATTCCTGATCTTCCAGGCTACATGCTGCTTTGGTGGCAAGGGCTAGATCTCGTAGCATATACACTCCAATGATTTATGTTGTTCAGTCGGCGTTGATGTTTCATCAGTATGGTAGAAGCGAATCGCTACTGTCGGGAGTTGATCACATCATGAAAGAAAAATCCAGAACTTTGACAGAAGGGTATCGCATCGCTTTCCTCCTGAAAAATTGCCAAAGGTGGGCGAACTGGGTGGATCCGAGCAAGAATTCATTCCTTTCCTTGATAAACTGCCAGTGGAAACGATGGAGAGCGAGGAAATTAATCCCGGAGCTGCTGAGATGACCGAGGTTTATGCCGTTGATCGGGATGTCAGAATTACACTCCGCAGGCGGGGGGCTGATACCTATACCAAAGCGAGCTATCCCCAGCAGTTCGGTGTCTTTTCGGAGATTGAGACCGCAGACGCCGTTTTACGCTTCAATCTGAACCACGAGATTGTCTCTCTGCGGGGCAAGGGGCGGCAGTGGCCCCATTCTCAGGAATGGCTCAAGCGGACCGCAGGCAACGACTGGATTTACTACTCGACCGGCGGCTATACCGGGGTGGTCGAGGCCATCGGTGAATATTATCTGCCCAACACCCCTTATCCGACCAACTCCCTTCTAGGTGGCCGACCATTTCTACTGCCGGCCGTACACAAACTGACGACCGGCTGGTATTCCCTGCTCCAAGAGGTAGCAAAGCGGGCTACTGATGCCCCTGCTGATATCCTAGATTTTCTCACTCAGACCCTGGCGAATGATCCCGAGGTTTTGCAGAAAAAGGCCGAGGCCTTGTTTGCCATCTCCGGTGGGCGGAGCACGGTCCTGCCGCCGGACTGCCGGCATGTCGATTATGATGTGATACCGCTGGTCGTGGCTGATGGCTGTCTCTATAAGTGCCGGTTCTGCAGTGTGAAGACAGACCGGCCGTTTCGGGATAAAAGTCGGGAGGGAATCGATCACCAGATCAGCAAGCTGCAGGCCTGGTACGGGGAGAACATCAGCAATTATACCTCAGTCTTTCTCGGCGAGCATGACGCCCTGGCTGCGAGTCCCGGCCTGATTGTCAAGACCATCGGAAAAGCCCTCGCTGCTTTTGGTTTTTCGAGTGCCAACATGAAGGTCTTCCTGTTCGGCTCTGTTGGTTCCCTGCTGAACGCCCCGGAGCAGCTTTTTGTCGATCTGGGCCGACTGCCCTGCCATGTCTATCTTAATATCGGCCTTGAATCAGCCGATCAGGAAACATTGGACTTGCTGGGCAAACCAATCAAGGCGGCAGAGGTCGTCGCGGCCTTTACCCGGATGCTGGAGATCAACCGCCGCTATGCCAACATCGAGGTGACCGGTAATTTCATCATGGATGAGAATCTGCCCGACAACCATTACCCGACCTTCCTGGCCCTGGTCCGCGAGGGACTTGATCGGGTGAGAGCGAAGGGCTGCGTCTATCTCTCGCCGCTCAGGGTCGGCCAGCCTTCCCGTTCGTTGGTCATGGATTTCCACCGTTTGAAGATCCTCAGTCGCCTGCCGACCTTTCTCTATATCATCCAGCGTCTGTAATTCCATTGCCAAATCAAGCGTTAACTTCGCCTGCTACAGGGCGCCTTCCAGGAATTCGAGCTGGAAATGTTCGCTGCCCTCTTCTTGGGCTACCCGAAAGGTGCCAAGGCGCTCGATCTGGAGGTTTCGCTTCCTGCCCTCCTCGGCCAACCGCCAGGCGATCTCCTCCCGATGTTCGACCGCTGATTCGGTGTTGAAGAACAGGCGGACCTCTTCACCCCGATCAGCCATCTGCAGGAGGAAGGCGTTATGTTCTATAAAGATCAGATCTTCGAAGACATGGGTGATCGCGAGACCTGTCGAGTCGATCACCTCTTTGATGAGGCCCAAGGGGCGGAAAGGTACGGGCATGGCTGCCTCCGTTTTGAAGGGTTGTCTGCTGGCCTGTGATCTAGCCATCCTGCCTGCTGATGGTGCGGACCGAGACGATTTTGTCCCAGCCATAATAGGTGTTGATGGCCTCGGCCTCCTGGCTTTCCGAGATCCGGAGAAACTCATCACCCAGAAAGAGAACGGCCTCATCATAGACCCGATCCTCATTGATTTGGACCTTGACGCCCTTGCGCAGCTTTCGTGACAGCGTGCCGTGTACCGGCATCGAGGCGTATTCAAAGACTTTTTCCAGGGTGGCTTTATTCATGATGTTCTCCTTTGTTGTGATTTGGGGAATCGGCCGGTAGGCCATTCCGGAATGAGAGAGATATTTTATTCAAGGTGCGGCGCCAGCAGGCGCCGGACATCTTCGCCGATGGCCACGATTGCGGCTGTTTCCTCTAGGGTCGGCACCTGCACCTTGTAGGTCTCTATCTCGCAGATCTCCTGAAACGAGTCGAGAAAGGCAAAATGTTCAGTCAGTTCGGGATGTTTTCCGACATGCTTTTCAAGGGCACGAAGGAGATCGCCCATGGTGTGGTTTTCCGCCAGATCCCCTCGTTTCATAAGAAAGGCCATGATCAGTTTCTCGATGGCCATCGCTACCAGATTGTAGAGGATCTCCGGGGTAAACCTGCTGTTGCCCTTGCGAAAGGCACCTATGGCAGTACTCAGGAACTGCTCGCCGTCGCGGCGATATTCCTGCCAGTTGTCGATGGAAATGATATTTTCCCGTGGCTGGATCTGCAGGATTTGCATGTCGTTTTCCTCTCTGCTTGGATTGTCATTGATAACCGCCGCAAATCGGGGCGCAGGCCATCACGGTGGTTGAATGCTATCGATCTCCTGATACTTTCGCAGGCAGATCAGACCTGTAGTCTGCCAGCCAAGTCGTGCGTAAAACGCCAGGGCCTCGCGGTTCTTCTGATCGGCGAGGAGCTGCAGGCGGGAAGCTCCCCGGCCTGCGGCCCACTCGCCCATCGCCGAGACCAGCAAACGACCGGCACCGTAGCCCCGAAAGCCTTCGGCCACGACCACATCCTCCATGAGCAGCGCCGGGCCACCCTCGGCAGTCGAGACCAAGAGCTGGCCTGTGCACATACCGATCACCCGACCATTGTTTTCTGCAACCATTATGCACCCCTGCGGGTTGTCCAGCATCATCGCCAGTCCCTGACGCTGCTTCTTCCCGTCGACCTGAAAATCATCTTCGATGGCAAAAAGTTGTTGCAGCAGGGTGACAAGTGTATCGATATCACCTGCCGAAGCCGGACGGACAGTCAGCCGGTTTTCCATGGCTGGCATATCAGGCAATAAAGTATTCGGCTGGAGGATCCCCGTCTTCGAGGCCGTCGAGGATAGCATCGATGGCCGCCTCAGAATCAACTCCCTTGAACCACCAGTTTTCCGGCTGGACGACCATGATCGGTCCCGATTCGCACTGTTTGAGACAGCCGGTGGCCACGACCTGCACATCAAGGCCGCGGTCGAGGATCTCTTCTTCAATGTACTGGAGGAATCCGTCGGTCTGCTTGTGGCAGATGCCTTTGGGATCGCCTTTTGCTCTGAAACTCTGACAGACAAGGATCTGTTTTTCCGGGGTAGCCATATTTCTGTTCCTTTCAGTGTTTGCGCCTTTATTTCCGGCACTGTTTGCCTTTTTTGCCGCCGCCATAGAGGACGTCGACGATACCTTCAATAGAATCTTCAGTGATCAGAACGGTGATGCCTGCCTCGGCCAGCTCGCTACGAGGGGTCTCGCCGGCACTGGCGGCCAGGAGGGCAAAACAGTCAGAAAGGCCCGCTGCCAGGATCTGCCAGCGTCTGCCACTGCCCCCCGGTTCGGGAGCGGGACGGGTTTCGAGCAGACAGGTCAGGCCGTCCTCACGCGGACCGTAGATCAACAGTTGCCGTGCCTGGCCGAGGTGCAGGTCGATATCGAGGCCGCTGCTGCTGGCCACGGCCACGTTCGGTCGGCTTTTGCTCGGCCGCGGCAGGGATGAGATGGCAGCTGTCTGCGGTCCGTTGCCTGTCAGCCGGTCCCGGCAGACCAGAACAGGCAGATGCCGGGAGCAGGCCTTCGCGGCCTCAGCCATCAAGGCCGCATCCGCCGCCGGTAGATCGATATCCGTTCCTTCTTCGGGCTGATAGGGCACAAGGATTATGCCGTCGGCGCCGTATTCCGCTATGGTCCTGGCGATTGTCTCAAGATGATCGGCATTGTGGCCCGGATACACTGTCGTAACGATATGTACCGTCAACCCGGCCTTTTTACAGGTCGTTACAGCCCGGCCCTGTTCGTCGACCAGCAGGCGCGCCGCGGCGGGCAGAGGGAGGGTTTTTTTGCCGGGACGTATCCAGGCGTAGATTTTTTCGAGAACCAGGGAATCGATGGCATCGATCTGGATCTTCACCTGAGAAAGACCGGTATCTTTCAAGGCACCGGCATATTGATCCGCCCCAATGCCCAGAGTATGCAGCGAGAAGGGCAGGCCAGGATATTTTTGCGAGATGAGCCTCAGGGTTGCAAGGGTCGCTTCAATTGAGGCCAGAGGATCTCCCGACCCGGCAAGCTCGACCCCGTCGATGCCACCCTGGGCAAGACAACTCTCCAGTCGGGCCAGTGCCTCCTGGGGCAGCAGGGCCGTGGCGGACGGGGGCTGCAGCCGGGCAAAACGGGTCCTGGCACTCACCCTGGCAGCTACCGGCAGGGTCAGG
>JAUYSF010000083.1 GCA_030696435.1 Desulfoprunum sp.
GCCTGTCGATATCGGTTTCGCTCGAGTTTCGCCCAGCCATCGCAATTCCTCCTCCAACGACTCAATGAGTAAAAAAAGGGACAAGCCCTAGGAGCCTGTCGGATTATGCCCTTTTCCCCCATCTCTGCGTTATTTTCGAAAATTAATGCTCGCAATATCGACTATATGGCTGCGCTTAATTTTCGAAAATGCCTTGATCTGAGAAAAAATTACTATAATCCGACAGACTCCTAAGCCGACACTTCCCGTTCCCGCCATCACATCATGTTTTCGGGATCGACATCTATAGCAATACGACTTGCGCCCTGCTGCAATTCCTGCCGGTTTTCCCGTATTAATCTACAGATGAGATGCAGTTCCTCAAGATCCGCCCCTTTCAACAGTACCTGCCAGCGGTAGTTGTTTTTCAGTTTCTCCAGAGGGGCCGGGGCCGGACCGAGGATCTCGATACCGGTGCCGCGCAATTTGACCTCTTGGCGACAGCGAACAGCCACGTTGGCCGCAGTCTTTCGCACATCAACCTCTTTCTCTCCGTGCATATGAAAGGCGATGAGCCGGACGAAGGGAGGGAAGGCCGGGCTTCTTCTCGCCTGCAGTTCCTGCTGATAGAGCTGGCCATACTGATGCTGCTGGGCAAAGCGGATGGAATAGTGTTCCGGTCGCATGGTCTGAATGATCACCCGGCCTAATTCCTGGCCCCGCCCAGCCCGGCCGGTCACCTGGGTGATGAGTTGGAAGGTCTTCTCTGCTGCCCGGAAATCAGGCATACTGAGCCCTCCATCGGCCCAGACCACCCCCACCAGGGTGACATGGGGAAAATGATGGCCCTTGGCGATCATCTGGGTGCCGATCAGGACATCAATTTCCCGTTCACGCATCGACTTGAGGATCTGCAGAAAAGCCTTTCGATCTGAGGCCGTATCTGAATCAAGACGGGCGATACGGGCATCCGGCAAGAGGAGTCTGGCCTCTTCTTCAACCCTTTCGGTACCGAAACCGACCGGCACGAGCGCCTCCGTTGACCGGCAGTTGCCGCAGATTACCGCCTGACCGATAGAATAGCCGCAATAATGGCAAATCAGACGTTTTTGGGCCTTGTGCAGCGTCAGTGAAACATGGCAGTGCCGGCATTCGACCGGCGTCCCGCATTCCTGGCAGAGCATGACCGAAGAAAAACCCCGCCGGTTCAGAAGGAGGATACTCTGCTGGCCTTTGGCAAGATTGTCTTGCAAGGCCTGGCTCAACTCGTTACGGAACAGGCCTTTTGCCCCATCAGCCGCCTTTTTGCTCAGATCAACAATGGTCACAGTCGGCAGTTCCCGATCGCCAACCCTCTTGGTCATATTGAGCAAGGTATATTTCCCCGTCTGGGCATGATAGTAGCTGGTTACCGAAGGAGTCGCCGAGCCGAGCAGGACCACGGCATCATGGGTCCGGCCGCGCAGGACCGCGAGATCACGACCGTGGTAGCGGAAGGTGTCATCCTGCTTGAAGCCGCCATCATGCTCCTCATCCACAACGATAAGACCCGGATCTCTCAAAGGGGCAAACAGGGCAGATCTCGCCCCGATAACAATCCTGGCCTGACCGGTCAGGGCAAGATACCACTGATCGTACCTCTCCGAGGCCGTGAGCCCGGAGTGCAGGAGGACGACCAGCTCGGCAAATCTGGAGATAAAGTGGGCTTCCAGTTGCGTGGCAAGGGCAATCTCGGGGACCAGGACCAGGACATCACGGCCCTGGGCCAAGGTCTCTTCGGCGGCCCGCAGATAGACCTCGGTCTTACCGCAGCCGGTTATGCCGTGCAGCAGAAAGGTCTGATAGCTCCCGGCCCGTATCGCCGGTACAATGCGGGCAAGGACCTGCTCCTGCTCATCGGTCAACGTTTCCGGTCGAGGCTGGAAGGTAACCGGTTCACCGAAGGGATTGCGAAACACCCGGCGTTCCTTCGTCTCGACCAGACCCAATGTCCGCAGATTATCGAGGACCTTGGCGGCACCACTGTAGTGGCGGAGAAGATCCCGTTTCGGCACATCCGCGCAGTTCGTCTCGCGGGCGAGATGGGCGATGGCGGCAAGCGTCTTGATTTCCGTGAGCTTGAAGGCCTGGCCGGTTTTCGTCAGCCCTTGTTCGAGAGCCGATCGGAACCCAACAATTTCCGGCTCCGCCGTCATGCAGATCTCCCTGATCAACGGGCTCAGAGACAGGCAGTCCTCCAGTTTTTCCCGAACCCTGTCCTTGCCCACCGTCTCATGCATCTCGAGGATCCCAGCAGATTGGAGCTGGGCGATCTTTTTTCGGAAGTTACCCTTATTCAGCACCTCTCGACTGGCCGTCGGTTGAAGGCTGCCTTGCTCAACGAGAGCCACTGCCCAATCGGGTATTTTCCTGGCAAATGAGGCGTTCAATGCCGGCTCCTGGCCTGGAACAAGGCTGATTGTCCGCACACTTTGCGGTGCAAGACCTGCCGGCAGGGCCGCCTTGATGACTTGGCCGAGGGGGTAGTGGTAATACTTGGCAGCCCAACGGAAAAAGGTCAGGAGATTTTCATGAAACAGCGGAATCCTGTCCAGCAACCTGTTCACCGGCCTGATCTTATACTCGACCTCGTCGTCGGGCTGGATCGCCAGGATATAACCGGTAAGGCTGCGGCCGCTCAGCGGCACGAGGACCCGCCTGCCGACCGGAGAATGCCCCGCACTCCACGGCACTCCATCCTGATCGGCATCCGGCAGATCATAGCTGAGGGTCTGGTCGAGGGGGGCGGCTACGGCAACTTCCACCCGGATCATGGACACAATATGCTGCAGTGGAGGAGTATCATGGGGATCTTTCTTTTTCAATGACAGGGAGAGCGGGAGTGTGGTAAAAAAACGCGGTTCCGAACTCACGAGAGATACCACAAATCCAGTCAGACAGCCATTTCTTTCCATGCAGATATACTATCCGGACAACCTGCCGGTCACTGCCCATCGGCATGACATCCTCAGACTTCTCTCTGCCAACCAGGTAGTGATCATTGCCGGGGAAACCGGCTCCGGCAAAACTACCCAGATACCGAAAATCTGCCTTGAAGCAGCGGGCGATAGCGGTCTGCTCATCGGTTGCACCCAACCCCGCCGGATCGCCGCCATTACCGTGGCCGCCAGGGTCAGCGAAGAAATGGCCGAAAACGGTCATCTCGTCGGCTATAAGATCCGTTTCCATGACGAGACGACCGCCAACACCCGGATCAAGTTCATGACCGACGGTGTCCTGTTGGCGGAAACCCGCTCGGATCCCCTGCTGCGCCGCTACAGCACGATCATCATCGACGAGGCCCATGAACGCAGCCTCAATATCGATTTCCTCCTCGGCTATATCAAACAACTGCTGCCCAAACGACCTGATCTGCAGGTTATTGTCACCTCGGCCACTATCGATACCGGTGCCTTTTCCCGCCACTTTGACAATGCACCGGTACTGCAGATCGCCGGTCGCTCGCATCCGGTGACCGTCCGCTATGTGCCGATGGAGGAGGATCAGGTCGGGGAAAAGGACGGCTATATCGAACATGCCGTTAGGGCCATAACCGATCTCCATCTCCATGAACCGCCCGGAGATATTCTGGCCTTTCTGCCCACCGAAAAAGATATCCGCCTGTGCTGCGGCCTGCTCTCAGAGCAATTAAAAAATGCCGTGATCCTGCCGATGTTCGGCCGTCTGCAGGCCGCCGATCAGGGGCGCATCTTCCAATCTTTCAGACAACCGAAGATTGTCGTGGCCACCAACGTGGCCGAGACCTCGATTACGGTGCCCGGTATCCGTTATGTGGTCGATACCGGTCTTTCGCGGACATCGAGCTATAACGCCCGGGCCAAGACCATCAGCCTGCCGATAGGCCGGATCTCCAAGGCCAACTGTGACCAGCGCAAGGGTCGGTGTGGCCGGACCGGCCCCGGTATCTGCGTCAGGCTCTACTCGGAGGATGACTACAAGGGTCGACCCGATTTCACCCTGCCGGAGATCCAGCGCGCCAACCTCGCCGAGGTCATCTTGCAGATGATATCGCTAAGACTCGGAGACCCCGCCAATTTCCCTTTCATCGATCCGCCACACCGCTCTGCCATCCGTGACGGTTATACCCTGCTGCGTGAACTGGGGGCCATCAACGACAAGCATCAGCTGACCGCCCACGGCAAAATCATGGCCGGGCTGCCGATTGATCCCTGCATTTCCCGGATTATCCTTGAGGCCCGTGACAACAACTGTCTCAAAGAGGTCAAGATCATCGCCACCGCCCTGGCCATCCAGGACCCCCGTATCCGACCGGCAGAACGGGAAAAGGAGGCGGATGCGGCTCACAAACTCTTTGCCCATCCCCACTCGGATTTTCTCCTCCTGCTCAATATCTGGAATCACTTCCATCAGGTCCAGGACAAGGTCAAATCATGGTCGCGTCTGAAAAAATTCTGTGCTGCCCATTATCTGTCGTTTCAACGGATGCGGGAGTGGCTCGACCTGCACGAACAACTCAGCCGGATCCTTGAGATGCATGGCGGATTTGCCGAGAACAGTGTCGAGGCCCCCTACGAAAGTATCCACAAATCCCTGGCCTCCGGCTTTTTGCGCAATATTGCCATGAAGAAAAAAGATAAACTCTATCTCGGGGCGGGTAGCCGCGAACTGATGATCTTTCCCGGCTCGCACCAGTTTTTGAAAGGTGGCCAGTGGATCATCGCCGCCTCTTTTCTTGAGACCAGTAGACTCTATGCCCTGACCGTCGCCGCCATTGAACCGGAGTGGCTTGAAGAACTGGGTGGGGCGCTGTGCAAGTATGCCTGGACCAACCCGCATTGGCAGAAAAAGACCGGCCGGGTCGTGGCCGAAGAAAAGGTCTCGCTCTTTGGTCTACCGATACTCGCCGGGCGCCTGGTCGATTTCGCCAGGAGAAACCCAAAAAATCACCAGGAGTCCCAGGAAATCTTCATCGAGGCTGCCCTTTTGCAGGGCGAGATTACAGGTGAGTATGCTTTCATCAGCCATAACAGGCAGTTGGTACAGGAATGGCGCGACGCCGAGCACCGTTTGCGCAAACGCGATATCCTCTGTGACGATACTACCCTGCAGCAGTTTTATGCCGCCCGGCTGCCAGGAGATGTCTTTGACCGCAGCTCCCTGAACACATTTCTCAAATCGGCAAACCACCAGTCCTGCCTGATGATGACGGAAGACGATATCATCAACCGTCGCCCCGAAGGTCAGGAACTGGCCGATTTCCCGCCATACCTCACCGTCGGCTCTCTGCAACTACCTCTTTCCTATCACTTTGCCCCCGGTGCCGACAATGATGGTATCACCGTGCACATTCCGCTTGATCTGGCCAAAACCCTCTCTCCCCAGATCTTCGAATGGCTGGTGCCGGGCCTCTTGCCGGAAAAAACCACCCTCCTCTTGAAAGGACTCCCGAAAAACCTGCGCAAACGTCTGGTGCCTCTCAACTCTGCGGTTGACACCATCCTTGACGACTTGCGCCAGAAAAGCGGCTCCTACTACCAGGCCCTTGAAGCCTCGATCCTCAAACTCTACCGGGTCACGGTTCGCCGCTCGGAATGGCCGGCACAACTCCCCGATCATCTTCACGTTCGATTCTCAATTATTGATCTCTCAGGTCGGGAAATTGCCTCCGGTCGTGATCTTCAGATCCTGTTGTCGGCATCTTCAACCTTACCGGAGGATGAAACGGCACGGCTGAGTCTCCATGACCAAGAGATCATGGACAACTGGCAGGAGAAGACCTTTACGGATTGGGATTTTGACGGCCTGCCCTCTGCCATCACTCTCCGGACCCAGGGACAAAACATCGCCGGATATCTCTACCCGGCCCTGCTGCCGGCAGGAGACCATGGCCTCAAAATCTCTTTTGTCAGGGATCTCCAGGCCGCCAAGGCATACAATACGACGGGCATGCTGGTACTCTATCGCCTGCAGTTTGCCGAGCAGTACAAATCACTGAAGAATTTCTGCAGCACAACCCTCTCCGGCCCCTCCGCCCTCTGGCTTCTGGACAAGACCAGGCCCCAGAAACAGGTTGTGACCGCCCTGCTCTCCTTCATCCTCAGGGCCATTTTCCAGCCCCTCAGCGGGGAAATCGCTACGCGGGAACACTTTCTCAGGGTTGTGGCTCAGGTAAAGGGCGAAGGACTGTATCGCAGAGGGCAGGAAATAGGCAACAGGGTCATGGCCCTCTTGCGTAAACGCAGAGAAGTAACGGAGCAATTGCAGCGACTGATCGAACTCGACCGGCAAAAACGTCTCTTCACCACAGAGCGTCAGGCCGAGTTTTACCAGCTCATTGGGGCTATCATCCCCGCAGATTTTCTTGAAAATGGCCAATATGCCGGGCTGGACGATTGTGACAGATACCTGCGTAGCTTGGCCATTCGACTGGAGAGATTACACGCCAATCCCGCAAAAGATCTGGCGAAAGAGACCCAGATCAGGCCCCATCTTGAAAATATGGCCCGGATCAGTGCCGGTAACAACGCGCCATCGACAGAGCTGCAGTGCCTGATTGAAGGCTACAGAACCCTGATTGAGGAGTATCGCATCTCGCTTTTTTCGCCGGAGATCAAGACTAGGTTTCCCGTCTCGGCCAAAAAACTCGAACAGCACTGGCAGGCCATCCGCCAGCTTTCCTGAGTGTTCTTTCCGGTGTGACCACCTGCACAAAATTGCCATCAGGCCTGCAAGGCAGCCAGGATATGATTGAGGCTGTCCATGGTATAGGGTTTGGGCAGTGTGTTGACGCAGCCGAATTTCCGGCAATCCTCCATAATCGGATCAAGGATTGAGGCGCTGGCAGCAACTATCTTCACCTCGGGATCAGCGGCATGCAGAGAACGGCAGACTGCCATATCGTCGCCATCAGCAATGCCCGACATATCCAGGATGATAATGGCAATTCGTTCTCCCTCTCTGCTCCGACCCTCATGGACGAGAGCCTCAGCCGACCCAGCGTCCGCTGCGACGGTAACCGAATAACCAAGATATTCGAGCATAATTCTGCCGATCTCGCGGAGCTGCTCATCTTCCTCAACCAGCAGCACACGACAGTTTTTTGCCCTCGTGCTCTCCCGGTTCCTGCCGGTTATCCCTTCGGCAGCGAAAACCGGCAGAAAAAGAGAAACCGTACTACCATGGCCCGGCTCTGATGTGACAACGACGTAGCCGCCATGATTTCTCAGCGTGGCGTAGACAATCGTCAGCCCCAGAC
>JAUYSF010000264.1 GCA_030696435.1 Desulfoprunum sp.
CCGACAAAGTTAACGCTTGATTTGGAATTGGAATAACTGGCAACTCCGAGTCTTATCTAGCCGCAGCCTCTGCGTCTCGATGGTCAACGGGCGGTGTGATGCGGGTTGAATGTGCAATTTGATTTAGCAAGACCGAGGCGGCGGCATTCGCTCACCGTCATTCACCTGCTCATGGTGTTATGCGCGGCCCTGGTTTCGACTTCTTTCACCGTTGGGGCTGCCATTGCCCCCGGGCTGGATCCGGCCGTCCTTACTCTCATCCGTTTCATCCTTGCAACCTGCCTGCTCGGTCCCTATGTTCAGCGTCGCTACGGCCTGCTTTTTTCCTGGTCACTTTTCTGGCGATCGGCCTTGATCAGTGCCTGTCTAGTGACCTTTTTCTGGTGCATGTTTCTTGCCCTGCGCTCTACCACAGCTCTCAATACCAGCGTTATCTTTACCCTCGTCCCTTCGATTTCCGGGGTGTATGCCGTCTTTCTGGTACGGGAGCGCCTGGCGGGGAAACAGCTTCTGGCCCTGGCCTGTGGTATGGTGGGGGCGGTCTGGGTGATCTTTCGTGGCGATCTCTCCCTCTTTCTGGCCATGGCCTGGAATCGAGGGGATCTGATCTTCCTCGGGGGGTGTCTGGCGATGGGTCTTTACACACCCCTTATTCGCCTGCTGCACCGGGGGGAATCCATGCTGGTTATGACCTTCTGGATTCTGATAACCGGCTGTATCTGGCTATTGCTGGTGGCCGGGTCCCACTTGCCCAAGGTGGCCTGGGCTGAGATCCCAATACCAGTCTGGGCCGGAATCTGCTATCTGAGCCTGTTCACCACTGTCGTCACATTTTTTCTCACCCAGTATGCCATAGCTTACCTGGGACCAACCCGGGTCATGGCCTATTCCTACCTCTACCCCGGCATGGTCCTGATCATCGACCTTCTCCTCGGCCATGGCCTGCCTGAGCTCAAGGTCCTCCCCGGGATTGTCATCATCCTTGTTGCAATGCTTGTGCTGCAGTACGACGCCTGAAAGGGCACGAGGACCGGTTTGAGGTCACTTTCCCAGTTCATAGAGGGCTTCTAGCGTGTGGATGGCCCTGGCAGCTGTCAATTTGCTTCTATAGAGGCTGAAGTATTTTATCTCAAAGGGTTCTGTCCGGAAGTCACTGTGTCTTGCGAGAAAACGCCGGTAAGATTCGGGATCGGGGTTTTTGAGACGGGCAATGGTGACATGGGGGGAGAACTGTTGAGTGTCTCTGGCAATGCCAAGTTTCTCAAGGGCCTGGTCAATGCGGGAATGGAGTAGTCCGAGATCAGGTTGCGGTGCAATTCCGAGCCAGACAATACGGGGGGTACCTCGGGGCGGAAAATGGCCGATATCTCTTAGGGCAAGGGGAAAGGGAGAGGTTTGGACAGTTGTCAGGACCTTGGTGAGAGAAGGAAGGATGTTCGTCTCAACATCACCTATGAATTTGAGGGTGAGATGCAGCTGATCCCGAGGGACTGGTCGTGCCCCGGGAATATCCCGGCTCATGTGGTGCAGGCGTGAGCGGATGGCAGGCGGGATATCGATGGCTACAAAGAGCCGGATCATCAGGTGGTTTTCCCTTTTGGACACGGATCCTGCTCAGCAAGTCGGAGGATGGCCTGATTGGCGATGATCAGGCCGAAGATCCCGGTCAGGGTCGGCAGGCTGCCAAGGATTCGCCTCGTGCGGCCCCTGTTTTCATAGAGTCCGTCTCCAAGCTGCATTTCTCTTTCCGGTTCATCGTAGGCAAAATTCACATCTTCCGTCGAAAAAACACAGAGTATTCCCCGGTCGACGCCATTGCGCCGCAACCGTGTGCGAAGTCTGCGGGCGAGGGGACATTTTTTGCTGTCAAAGATGTCGGCACAGCGAATCAAGGTGGGATCGGTACGCAGGGCAGCCCCCATTGAGGAGATGATTGGGATGTCGCGCCGGTAGGCCTCGGTGAGCAACTGGACCTTAGGGTTAAGGGAATCAATGGCATCGATGAGAAGATCGGGACGGGGAGTAAGAATTTGGTCCATGGTCCCCGTGTCGGCAAAGAGTTGTAATGCCTCGACCCGGCAGTCGGAGTTGATAGCGAGAACCCGCTCACGTGCCACCTCGACTTTGGCTCGCCCGATGGTGTCCGTCAGGGCGAGGATCTGGCGGTTGAGATTTGACGGCTGGATGGTATCGAAATCGACAAGGCAGAGATTGTTAATACCGGCCCGGACCAGGCCTTCTACGACGTGACCGCCTACGGCGCCGAGGCCTACCACAATCACCCTGCGCGAGCGCAATCGCTCAAACCGTTCCTCACCGAGGAAGCGTTGAATCCGTGAAAACTGTTCCATTTTGCCAGATCTGACTGCAGAAATCCTGCAGTTCCATATGGTGGAGGTTGGCGGCAAAACCGTAGAGGGCCACGATATATGCCGGTTCATTGGTGGCTGAGGGCTCCGGGGTACCCGGGTTGATGCCGGTCTGCAACTGATCCGGGGCATCGGTTTCGAGCAGGATATGGGGCATCGGGGTCTCTTGAAAAACCTGTCTTAGAGCCTCCTGCCCAGGGGCGGCCAGCCTTGCCGAAAACGATAGCAGGCAGCCGAGTCGGACCAGACGTCGCATGATCTCCTGCGAACCGCCGAAGGAGTGGATCATGATCGGCGGCAGCGGGGCTGTTTTCGTCTGCAGTTCCAGAATCTCCAGCAGTTTTCCCCAGCAACCCAGACAATGAACCGTCAGCGGACGTCGAAAGGCCACAGCCAGTTGCAACTGTGCCGTGAATGTCTCAATCTGTCGGACCATATCGCCCGCACATTTCTTATCCAACCCTGTCTCACCGATACCGCACGTGGTGGTCTGAAGGATCTCTGCTAGTCGCCGTTCCCAGTCTCGTTCTACGGTACTGCAATACCAGGGATGAATACCGATAAAGGGGACGATTGAGGCCGAAGCGAGAGCCAGAGTCTGGCGCCAGTCTTCTTCCCGTGTGGCATTGCAGAACATTTTCACGACACCCGCTTCCCTGGCCCTGAGCAGGATGGCCTCACGGATACCGTTGAAGCGGGGATCCGTGAGGTGCAGATGGCTGTCAAGATAGCGGAGTTCGGTCATTTATTCATTCCAGGAAAAGAGCAGGGCGGCGATAGAGAGGCAGATCAGGGTTGAGACCAGAAGGAGGCCGCACTCCCACCGAATATCGGCAAAGGTCGCGCCATCGCTCATCACACTGCGAGCGGCCTTCAGGACATGGGTAAGAGGAAAGAACCGGGAGAGGGTCTGCACCCACGGGGAGGAACCTTCGAGCGAGAACCAGACCTCGGAGAGAAACATCATCGGCCAGGAGATGAAATTGAGGATACCGCTGGTGAATTCCTCACTGGTGCCTCGGGCCGCGAGAATCAGACCGATGGCGCAGAGATTCAAGCCGCCCAGAAAAAATATCAGCAGGAGCAGGATATAGGAGCCCCGTACCTGAATATGGAAGATGAGATCGGCGCCCAGCCAGACAATACAGATGGTGAACATCAAGAGAAAAATCCGGGAGAACATCTGGGCAGTGAGGTATTCCAGGGCGGTGAGCGGTGTTGCTTTGAGTCGTTTGAGGGTGCCGTTTTTGCGATAGCGCACAATCACATAACCAACACCCCAGAGCGCTGAAAACATCATATTCATAGCCACAATTCCCGGCAACAGCCAATCGATATAGCGGATCTGCAGTCCATGGATTATGCCCTTCTCCGGGATCTGGTGGCCTGCCATGAAAGAGGCGAGAAAGATCCGTTCGGCAATCGATCCGTTCGGAGAAGAGTCGTTGATCCAGTAGGCATGGGTGGAGGAATGGGCATCGACGAGGAGGTCGATTTTGTGATGGTTGAGTTTCTTTTCTCCATCGCTCCTGTCGGCTATCGGCACGAAGATGATATGCCGGTCCTGTTGAAAGGCTTGCGGCAGTGTCGAATCAGCAAGGTGGATGATCTGCTCGGTTGAGGGGAAGACGCCCACCTTGAATTGTTTAAATTCCCTGCCGTTGAAGATGAGGCCAAAGCCCACGATGATCAAAAAAGGGAATGCAAAATTCCAGCCGAAGGCGGCCCTATCCCGGAAAAATTCGGCGTTTCTGGCCTGAAAAATGGTCCATATTCTTTTGAGATTCATGATGTAATCATTGTGAAAGGGTTCATCGGCCGGTACGTCATTCCCGCAGCCTTTTGCCGGTGAGATGGAGAAATACATCTTCAAGATTGGGAGAATGGATGGAGACATCCTGGAGGTCTATACCCAGGTCCATCAGCTTTTTCAGTCCCGCATGAATCTCGGGGGTGAGGATGATTAGCTCATCGCCTTGTTGCTGAATGGCAAAGGGCAGAGTTTTGAGATCCACCTTGCAGGCGGATCGTGGCAGAATAATGGAAATCAGGCCACAGTGGGCTCGAATAAGTTCATCGGGCGAACCCTTGGCAATAATAGTGCCCTGATCCATGATGGCGATCTCGTCGCAGAGGTGCTGCGCCTCTTCCATGGAATGGGTGGTAAGGATGAGGGTCTTGCCCTCGTCCTTGAGGCCCTTGACTATATTCCAGAGATTGCGGCGGGATTGTGGATCGAGCCCGGTAGAGGGCTCATCGAGAAATATCAGGTGGGGGCGGTTGATCAGGGCCAGGGCCAGCATGAGACGTTGGGTCTGGCCGCCGGAAAGCCTGTTGTTACGTTGTTTTCTCAGACCTGTGAGATCGCAGCGGACAATTATTTCTTCGAGATCTGCCGGCTCACGGAAGAGCTTGGCGAAGGTGCGCAGGGTTTCCTCAACCGTGAGAAAATTGAGCAGTGAGGTGTGCTGAAACTGAATGCCGATTTCTTCCCTGAAAGAACTGCTTCGCGGATGGCCTTTATAGAGGATCTCGCCGCTTGTCGGTTCGATGATGTCTTCAATGATCTCCAAGGTGGTGGTTTTGCCTGCTCCGTTTGGGCCAAGGAGGCCGAAACAGGTGCCGGTCGTGACTCGGAATGAAATATCCTGCACCGCTTGGAGAGCGGAAAAGCATTTTCGGAGATTTTTGACCTCAAGAATGGGCTGCATACAACGACAATGGGGCTGAATGAAAGAAGGCAAAAGAGGGCGGAAAAACCGTTTCGCCCGTTCGTTTCTTGCCATGGCAAAGGTTGGGTTATGACCGGTCAAAGAGGAGCACTTCCCACTTTAATCAGAAAGCTCAGGAACTCAAGGAAGAAAATGGGACCACGGTTGATGGAAAGGAGAGTGAAAGATTCTTGACAGACAAGCAGGGAATACATATGATTGGTAATCATTATCAATAGGAGTCATATGCCGCTTCGCATGACCAATCAGCGTGAAATAATTCTCGAAGAGCTGAAAAAAACTGATCAGCATTTGAATGCTGATGAGCTCTATGAGAGGGTTCGCCTTCTCGTTCCGCGTATCAGCTTAGCCACGGTGTATCGCAATCTGGAACTCCTCACGGAATTGGGAATTGTGACCAAGCTGGAGATAAGTGGACGACCGAAACGATACGATTTCGATGTCGGCAGGCATGATCATATTTTCTGTATAGAATGTCATCGAATTGATAATATTGAGGTAAAATGTGAGGAGATCGCACCGGCAGTACTGATTATGAAAGGAGAATATTCCATTACCGGCTATCGCTTGGAATTCGTGGGAATATGTCCGAAATGTCAAGGAAAACGTCATAAGGAGAAAAAATAATGAAATGTGGATGTGGTTGTGCCTGTGGCACAAGTTCGTTAAGTGATGAGCAAAAAGAAATTCTAGCAGCTATGGAAAAGTGTGGGGGGCCTTGTGGTACCAAGGAGATTGCCACAGCTACCGGCCTAGACTCCAAGGTCCTCAGTGCCAAGATCGCTGATCTGAAAAAACAGGGCCTTGCCGACAGTCCTGCACGCTGCAAGCATGGCATTACCGCTGAGGGAGTCAAAGCCCTGAAGGGCCAAGCCGTCGTCAAACAATAACCGTGACATTGAAATACTGTTTCCGGTAACAAGGGGCCATAATGAGATGGTCCGGAATGTAAGGGTTATTTCGTAATAGCCCCTAATCTGTTTGAGCGGAAGAGTTGACCTGCCCCCGGCTGCTGACTACGGCATCCGGGGCAGTTGGCGGGAGCGGTAATCCCCGTTCAGGAGTCCATGAGTTGGCGTAGGACGTATGGTAGAATGCCGCCGTGCTGATAATAGAGGACATCCACCGCAGTATCCAGTCGGCAGATTGCCTCGAAGGTTACCTCAGTCCCATCTTCCTTTACAGCCGTGACCTGCACGATTTTGCGCGGCACCATCTCTGCAACGCCTGAAAGAGAAAAGATCTCTGTGCCATCAAGACCAAGAGTCGTGCTGTTCTGTCCTTCCCTAAAGACCAGGGGTAAGACCCCCATGCCTACCAAATTGTTACGGTGAATCCGTTCGTAGGATTCGGCAACGACCGCCTTGATTCCGAGCAGCATGGTTCCTTTGGCAGCCCAATCCCGCGAAGAGCCCGTCCCGTATTCCTTACCGGCCAAGACCATCAGGGGAATGCCTTCTGCTTGGTATTGGATGGCGGCATCATAGTTGTACGAGGTTTCCTTTTTCGGGAATTTCAGGGTAAAGCCGCCTTCCTCGGGGGCAATGATCTGGTTTTTAATCCGGATATTACCAAAGGTCCCGCGCATCATGACTTCATGATTCCCCCGGCGTGAGCCGTAGGAGTTGAAGTCGGCCTGAGCTATGCCCTGGCCCTGGAGATATTTTCCAGCCGGATACTGTGCCGGAATGGCACCGGCCGGCGAGATATGGTCGGTTGTGACGGTGTCGCCGAGCAGGAGCAGGATCCTGGCGTCGGTAAAATCTCCCGGGGCTGCAGGCTGCAGGCTGAAATGATCGAAATACGGTGGCTTCTTGATATAGGTGGACCCTGGATTCCAGCTATAGGTGGTGCTCTCGGTCACCGGCAATCTCTCCCAAAATTCGTCGCCCTGGAAAATATGCTGATATTCCTCGTCATAGGCCTGCCTGTTCACATAACGGGTGACAAATGCATTTATTTCCGCAGTCTCCGGCCAAAGATCGGTTAAAAAGACCGGCTGTCCATTGGGATCACAGGCGATGGCCTCCGTCGTTAAGTCGATATCGACCCTGCCGGCCAGGGCGAAGGCCAGGACCAGCAAAGGAGAAGCGAGAAAGTTGCTTTTGACCCGTTGGTGGATCCTGGCCTCGAAATTGCGATTTCCCGACAGCACGGCAGCGACATTGAGCCGGTGCTCCTTGATAACCTCTTCAAGAACAGGGTGGAGTGGTCCGCTGTTACCGATACAGGTGGTGCAGCCAAAGGCCGTCAGGTGGAAACCGAGGGCCTCGAAATACGGCATCAGGCCGGAGGCCGTGAGATAATTGGTTACTACCCTCGAACCGGGGGCCAGTGAGGTCTTCACTTGGGCTGGCACTTTCAGCCCTCTATGGACGGCGTTTCTGGCCATGAGAGCGGCGCCGATCAGGACATGGGGATTGGAGGTATTTGTGCAAGAGGTGATGGCAGCGATGACCACACTGCCATCACCGATCTGTACTTCAGTGCCATTGAGGTTGCAGCGTATTTCCCGTCGGTGGACGGCTTGGCAGTCTCTTTCATGATGGTCTCCTGAACCGGATTCGTTGGCAAAGGTGGAGATCTGCTGCGGCTTGAGGTCATGTTGATAGCCGCAACCGAGAATCTGACTGAAGGTTTCCTTCATGAGGGCGAGGGGAATGCGGTCCTGAGGGCGGGCCGGACCGGCCAGACAGGGAATAACCGTCGAGAGATTGAATTCGACAATGTCAGAATACTCACGGGCATCATCACTGCCGGAATAAAAGAGACCGACCTCACGGGCATAGGCCTCGGTGATGGTTGCCTGGTCACTGCGACCGGTCATCTGCAGATACTCGATGGTCTTGCCGTCAATGGGGAAAAAGCCAAGTGTTGCCCCGAATTCAGGGGTCATATTGGCGATGGTGGCCCGGTCGGGAACTGAGAGGTACTCAAGTCCCGGTCCGAAAAATTCGACAAATTTCTCCAC
>JAUYSF010000268.1 GCA_030696435.1 Desulfoprunum sp.
AGAGGATATTACGGCCGCTGAATTCCTGGGCCGGATCACTCAGGGCATTGCCGTTTGGCTGCACTCCGTAGGCGGTCTTGAAGATCGCCGCCTCGTTTGGCGACAGAAGGGAATCGACCTCGGTCTCCTGCCAGAGGAAGAAGGCCCCTTCACCATGTTCATCAGGGTTGTAGGGATTTTCACTGTCGGCATCTTCGGCCGAGAAAAAGCCGCCGTCTTTGCGCATATCCCTGAGGGTGTAGTCGAGTGTCTCCCGGGCTACCGTCGCAAAATGCCGGTTGCCGGTGACCAGGAATGTATCGAGCAGGATCGAGATCAGCTGGGCCTGATCATAGAGCATCTTCTCAAAATGCGGCACGCGCCACTGCCGGTCCACCGAGTAGCGGTGAAAACCGCCGCCGATATGATCGTACATGCCGCCCGCCGTCATGGCGGCCAGGGATTCGACCACCATCTGCAGGGCCTCGCTGTTGCCTGTTCTCTGGAAGTAACGCAGGAGAAATTCCAGATACACCGGCTGAGGGAATTTGTTGCCGCTGCCAAAACCGGCGTAACTGCGGTCATACATCCCGGCGAGGGCGGCAAAACCCTTATCCGGCAGTTCGGGCGCAAGGGTTGCAGGATGGTTACCTGAGGATGTCTGTCGCAGATAGGCGGTGATTTTCTCGCCGGACTCCGTAAGCCGTGTGCGGTCTTCGGTCCAGACCTGTGCAATGGTTTGCAGAATATCGCCAAAGCCGGGATGACCGAAGCGGGCTAGGGGCGGGAAGTAGGTGCCGGCAAAAAACGGTTTACCGTCGGGCAGGAGAAAGACCGACAGCGGCCAGCCACCCGACCCGGTCATGGCCTGGGTGGCGGTCATATAGATCTGATCGATATCGGGCCGCTCTTCCCGGTCGACCTTGATGGGGATGAAGGCCCGGTTGAGCAGTGCGGCGATCCCAGCGTCTTCAAAGGATTCGTGGGCCATGACATGGCACCAGTGGCAGGTCGAGTAGCCGATGGAGAGGAAAATCGGCTTGTCCTGCTCCCTGGCAAGGGCCAGGGTGTCTTCGGACCAGGGGCGCCAGTCCACGGGATTGTGGGCATGCTGCAGGAGATAGGGACTTTTTTCAGCTATCAGGTGATTGGTCTTTCTGGTATCGTTCATATGAGCCTCCTTTTCGGGGAAGAACCCGCTCAGCGGCTCCTGTCCCCTCGATCTCGGGCTGAAATGCTCATGCAAGGTTCAGCGGTTCAATTCCGACAACGCCAATTCATACCCTGCCGCCTTACTTCCGAAATTACCTGGCGGCAGAGCAAAGTATCTGCTACAAGGACTGTTCGTTTCAAAAATCATAAGCATCATTGGCCGGGAGTCGAACATCTTCGACGTGTTCCGGCAGGGAGAAAAGATGGGTCGTTACAGCGGTATGCTTGCCGCCTTGTGTGCATTTATCATCTGGGGCGTACTGCCCATCTATTGGAAGGCCCTCAAGGCGGCACCGCCACTTGAGATCCTCTGTCACCGGATGTCCTGGTCGCTTATCGTGACCATGGGCCTGATCATCGTTACCCGCCGCTTCAAAGAATTCCGGGGGGTTGCGGCGAATCGCGGCAATCTGCTGATTTTCGGCAGCACGGCCTTCCTCCTGGCGCTCAATTGGCTCATCTATATCTGGGCGGTCAATGCCGGCTTTATCGTCGAGGCAAGCCTGGGTTACTTTATCAATCCGCTTATCTCGGTGGTCATGGGGGTTATCTTTTTCAAAGAGCGCCTGCGGCCCGTCCAATGCGCCGCCCTTTTTCTGGTAGTGGCAGGTGTGGTCTATCTGACCTTCTTCTATGGCCGTTTTCCCTGGATCGCCCTCTCGCTTGCCTCGTCCTTTGCGGTTTACGGTCTCTTGCACAAGAAGAGCAGCGTCTCGTCGATAGATGCCCTGGGCCTGGAAATCCTCATCTTCTTTGTCCCGGCGGCCGGTTATCTGTTCTATCTTGAGGGGACCGGTGGGGGCTATTTTATCCACGGCGGGCTGGGCCCCTCCCTGCTTTTGATCGGCACCGGGGTGATCACCTCATTTCCCCTGCTGCTGTTTGGCTACGCGACCCACAAAATCCCCCTGTCAACCCTCGGGCTGCTGCAGTATACCGCCCCGACCATCAATTTCTTTATCGGCATCTTCCTCTATCATGAGGACTTTCCCCGTGAGAGGATGATCGGTTATCTCATCATTTGGGTTGCCCTGGCGCTCTATCTGGCGGAAGGAGCAGTCCGGAAGATGCGGCAGAAAAAGGCGGTCCTGCATGATGAATAAACATATCCGGGCGGGGGAGAATCTTTCCGAGGAACTCGGCGCAAAGCAGTCAATCGGGGCAACAGGAGAACGATCATGAGAGAAAAGTTTGGCAGATGGCTACCGATGATCAGTCTGGTCACCGCTATGCTGCTTTGGTCCAGCTCCTTTATTGCCTTAAAGATCGCCTTCAAAAGCTATTCACCGATGATTGTCATCTGGGGCCGCATGTTGGTGGGCAGTCTGTGCTTTCTTTTTTTCATCAAAAGCCTGCGGCAGGTCAGATTCCGCCGGGAGGATCTCAGGTACTTGCTGCTCATGGCGATCTGTGAGCCCTGTATCTATTTTATCTTCGAGGCCAAGGCCATTGAGCTGACCACCGCCTCCCAGGCCGGCATGATCACCGCCATGCTGCCCCTGCTGGTGGCCATCGGCGCTACGGTCTTCTTGAAGGAGAAGGTCTCGCGCCAGACTCTTTCGGGATTTATCCTGGCCATCTGCGGGGTATGTATCTTGAGTATTACCGGCGAGAGCTCGGAGAATGCCCCCAATCCCCTCCTGGGCAATTTCCTCGAATTCCTGGCGATGGTGGCTGCCATGGGCTACACCATTTCGCTCAAGCACCTGAGTTCCCGCTACTCCGCCCTGTTTCTCACCGCCGTTCAGTCCTGGATCGGGGCGGTGTTTTTTGCCTTTTTCCTCCTGTCTCCCGCTACGACCCTGCCAACGGAGTTGGTCCTTTTGCCCACTCTGGCGGTACTGTATCTTGGCAGCTGCGTGACCATCGGGGCCTATTTTCTCTACAATTTCGGAGTGAGTCAGCTGCCCGCCAGCCAGGCCTCGGCCTATATCAACCTCATCCCGGTCTTCACCGTGATCATGGGCTTTTTCATCCTCGGCGAGACCTTCACGGTACCGCAGATGTTTGCCTCCCTCCTGGTCTTTCTCGGCATTTTTATCAGCCAGAGACGGCCACGCCCACTCGGGTGAAGAAAAGGTTCGAGGGGTATTGCGATCTGGTTATGGCAAGAGGTTCCTGTTGACACGTATATTTCCTGGAGTTATACCCTCTAAGATGTAAGACACTCAAACGCTGGCGATACTCCCAGCGAAGGTGATTGGTTCTTGCATATTTTTGATCTGGCGCGCGCCATTTTCCTAACCTACTGATATAGTGTAAAGAGCTCAAGCATGTCTCTCAATCTTGCTCAATTAGCGATTTTTTTCACACTCCTTTCGGCCATAGTACCTTTGTTTTTTCTGCGAAAGCCATATTTGTTGGTCAGACTGTCGTTCTTTTTTCTGGGTATTTCCGGCATTGCCGCGGCCTGGGCTGGCGGAATGACCCTGCTGACCAACCAGGCTGAACAGATTGTCCTGCCGATCGGTCTGCCGTGGCTGCATGTTTTTTTACGCATCGATCCACTTTCCGGCTTTTTCCTCTTCATCGTTGGCTTTATTACTTTTATAGCAGCATGTTATGGTCCGGCATATGTCCGGGAACATATTGGCGGGCCACACCCCGTCGGCACCTTGACATTTTTCACCGGCCTTTTTGTCGGCGGGATGATGCTGGTCTTACTGGCCGCCGATGCCTTTTCTTTTATGCTTGCCTGGGAACTCATGTCCGTTGCCAGTTATTTTCTCGTGGCCTACCAGCACCACCAAGCTGAGAATCGCAGCGCGGCCTTTATCTACCTGCTGATGGCAGTTGTGGGCGGCGCCTTTATTTTACTGGCCTATGGTGTTCTTGCCGGATTTTGCGACAGTTTCAGCTTTGCGGCAATGGCTGCGGCCAATTTGAGCCCGACGTGGGCGACCATCGCCTTCGTCCTTGCCTTCATTGGCTTTGGCATGAAAGCCGGTATCGTGCCGCTGCACGTATGGCTGCCGCAAGCCCATCCGGTGGCCCCATCGCATATCTCCGCCCTGATGTCCGGCGTTATGCTCAAGGTCGCAATCTATGGGTTCATTCGTTTTGTCTATGAGCTTTTAGGCGGCATCCTTTGGCAATGGGGAGTCGTGGTCTTGCTGATTGGCGCTGCTTCAGCCGTTTTAGGGGTACTGTACGCCCTAGTGCAACACGATCTTAAGAGACTGCTGGCCTATTCCAGCGTGGAAAATATCGGAATTGTTTATATAGGCCTGGGTTTATCGATGATCTTTCAGGCCACCGGCCACCTGGAAATCGCTGCCTTGGCCTTGATCGCCGCCCTCTACCATTGCTTGAACCATGCCCTCTTCAAGGGTTTGCTCTTTTTAGGGGCAGGTGCTGTCTTGCAGCAGAGCCGGCAACATGACATGGAAAAGATGGGCGGGTTGATCAGGAGAATGCCGGTGACAGCGACCTGTTTTCTGGTCGGCTGTATCAGTATATCGGCCCTCCCGCCGTTTAACGGCTTCGTCTCGGAATGGTTGACCTTTCAGGCGGCACTGCAGGGCACGGTCCTGCGC
>JAUYSF010000384.1 GCA_030696435.1 Desulfoprunum sp.
ATATATCCCGCTCAACGCCAAAGAGCGTTTCACCGCCCTGCAGTCAGGAGAAATCGATGTGTTGTCACGGGTTACAACCTATACCCTGACCCGTGACTCCTCTCTTGGTCTCAACTTTGCAGGGGTGACCTACTATGACGGCCAGGGGTTCCTGGTTTCCAAAAAACTTGGGGTAAAAACTGCGGCCGAGCTGAACGGCGCCGCCATCTGTATCCAGTCCGGCACGACCACCGAAGTGAATCTTGCCAGCTATTTCAAGCAGACCAAGATGGAATACAAACCTATCGTCTTCGATACCTCCGATGAAACTGCCAAAGGACTTGAGGCTGGGCGCTGCGACGTCCTGACCAGTGATCAATCCCAGTTGTATGCCCTGCGGATCAAGCTTGCCAACCCGAACGATTACATCATCCTGCCGGATATCATCTCCAAAGAACCTCTTGGGCCGGCAGTCCGCCAAGGCGATGACAACTGGTTCGATATCGTTAAATGGTCCCTCTTTGCCATGCTCAATGCCGAAGAGATGGGCATTACCTCTGCCAATATCGACAAGATGATGGAGAGCACCGATCCGAACATTCAGAAGTTTGTCGGTAAGGAAGGCATCAAGGGCGAAGGCCTTGGTTTGAAAGATGATTGGGCCGCCCAGATCATCAAACAGGTCGGTAATTACGGCGAGGCCTTTGACCGTAATGTCGGCAAAGGTTCACCCCTGAAGATTGAGCGTGGCCTCAACGCCCTCTGGAATCAGGGAGGCCTGCAGTATTCACCTCCTATGCTGTAGAAGAAAATAGAACCACCGCCGGAGAGGGACTTTCTTTCCGGCGGTCAGGCAGTGCATCGCCAGTCCACCCTTTCTTTTCGGTCATAGGAAATCAATGTCGACACAGAAAAAGAAACAATCCCTGTGGAATAACGCCTTTTACAGGGAGATCTTCTTTCAGGTTCTGCTGGTCTCCGCCATCCTGCTGTTCTTCTGGTTTATCGCCCATAATACCCTGGCCAATTTGGAAAAAAGAGGAATTGCCACGGGTTTTGGTTTTCTCTCCCAGGCCTCTGGTTTCGGCATTATTCAGCATCTTGTGCCTTATGACGAGACCTACAGCTTTGGCTGGACCTTTATTGTGGGCTTGCTCAATACGGTGCTGGTCTCCTGCGTAGGTGTGGTTTTTGCTACCATAATCGGTTTTACCGTGGGGGTTGCCCGACTTTCCAACAACTGGCTGATAGCCAAGCTGGCTACGGTCTATGTCGAAACCTTCAGGAACATCCCCCTGCTCCTGCAGATATTCTTTTGGTATGCCGTCTTGCGGGCCCTGCCATCGCCAAAACTGAGCTGGTCTCTGGGAGATATCATCTTTCTTAATATCAGAGGATGCTATGTGCCAAAGCCGCTTTTTCAGGAGGGGTTTTCCTGGGTGATCTGGTCGGCGGTCCTGGCAATTACTGTGAGCGTCTTCTTGAGTCGCTGGGCCAAAAAGCGTCAGGATGAGACCGGCCAACAGTTCATGATTCTGCCGGTTAACAGCGGCCTGATCATCGGCCTCCCTGTTCTGGTCTTTCTCCTGACAGGAAGACCCCTCACCTGGGAGTTGCCGGCACTGCAGGGCTTCAATTTCAGAGGCGGGATGACCGTTATCCCGGAATTTGCCGCCCTGCTCATGGCCCTGTCGATCTATACCGGCGCTTTTATTGCCGAGGCGGTACGATCGGGGATACTCGCGGTCAACCGCGGACAGACCGAGGCGGCATCGTCACTGGGGCTGCACAAGAGCAAAATTCTCAGGCTCGTGACTATCCCTCAGGCCATGCGGGTTGTGATTCCCCAGCTTACCAGTCAGTACCTGAACCTGACCAAGAATTCATCACTGGCTACCGCCATCGGCTATCCTGATCTGGTCTCGGTATTTTCGGGGACCACCCTCAATCAGACGGGACAGGCCATCGAAATAGTCGCCATGACCATGCTGGTCTATCTCTTCATTAGCCTGACAATTTCCTTTTTTATGAACTGGTACAATACGAAGATGATGCTGGTGGAGAGATAAGCTATGGCTGTCTATGCGCATTCTCCCCATGCTGACCTGCCTCCGCCCAAGAGCACGGTCGGGGTGGTCGGCTGGTTGAAGAAGAATCTGTTCTCGACACCGGTAAATTCCGCTCTCACCATCGTGGCCCTGACTTTTCTCTGCTGGACTATCCCTCGGCTGATCGAATGGGCCCTGATCAATGCCGACTGGCTCGGGACAACGCGTGAGGACTGTTCCCGCGAGGGGGCCTGTTGGGTCTTTGTCGCCGTCCGTATCAAGCAGTTTCTCTTTGGATTTTATCCGGGCTCCGAGTATTGGCGGGTAGTTCTTTCCTTCAGCTTGGTCGGTTTCCTGGTGGCTTGGCTGCTGATTGAGAAAACACCCCGGAAGGGCTTTGTGGCCTTTCTCACGATCTTCGTCTATCCTGTCATCGCCTATATCCTTTTTTACGGCGGGGCATTCGGCCTGCCGGTTGTGGAGACCCACCGGTGGGGCGGCCTGATGCTGACCCTGATCCTGGCGACCATCGGTATGTTCTGCGCCCTGCCCATAGGCATTATTCTCGCGCTGGGGAGGCGCTCATCGATGCCGATTGCCAAATCGGTATCGATTGTTTTCATCGAATTCTGGCGTGGTGTGCCACTTATCACGGTACTGTTCATGTCCTCTGTCATGCTGCCGATCTTCATTCCGGAAGAGGTGAATATCGATAAACTGCTGCGGGCCATAATTGGGATCATCTTTTTCGAATCGGCCTATATGGCCGAGGTGGTGCGAGGCGGCCTGCAGGCCATCCCCCGCGGTCAGTATGAAGCCGCCGAGGCCCTCGGGCTTTCGTATTGGAAGACCATGCTCTTCATCATCCTGCCGCAGGCCCTGAAATTGGTCATCCCCGGTATTGTCAATACCTTCAACGCCCTGTTCATGGATACGACACTGGTTTTGATCATCGGTCTCTTTGACTTTCTGGCCGTCATGCAGTCGGCCTTTGCTGATCCGAAATGGCTGGGTTTCTCGGTCGAGGGCTATGTCTTTGTGGCCCTGATTTACTGGATTGCCTGCTTTTCCATGTCCAGATATTCCCAGTATCTGGAACGCAAACTGCATACCGGGCATTGAGTTCGACAATGGAAAAGGTTTTTTATGGAGAATGGAGTTGATATGACTGAGAGACAGGACGCAAAACAGATTTCTACCGAGGTGATGGTTGAACTCCGGGGAGTCCATAAATGGTACGGCGATTTCCATGTCCTCAAGGACATCAACCTCAAGGTATTCAAAGGTGAGCGGATTATTATCTGCGGGCCTTCCGGTTGCGGCAAGTCGACCCTCATCCGCTGCATGAACCGGCTTGAGGAACATCAACGCGGAGATATCATTGTCAACGGTGTCACCCTGGATAATGACCTGAAGGGTATTGATCAGGTGCGCCGCAATATCGGCATGGTCTTCCAGCAGTTCAATCTCTTTCCCCATCTGACGGTCCTGGAGAACTGCTGTCTGGCCCCCATCTGGGTTCAAAAGAAACCCAGAAGGGAGGCGGAGGCCATTGCCCTCAAGTATCTGGAGAGGGTGCAGATCGCCAATCAAGCGGCAAAATTCCCCGGACAGCTCTCAGGTGGCCAGCAGCAACGGGTGGCGATCGCCAGAAGCCTGTGTATGAGTCCCTCGATCATGCTCTTTGATGAGCCGACCTCGGCTCTTGACCCGGAGATGATCAAGGAAGTCCTCGATGTCATGGTCGATTTGGCCAACGAGGGTATGACTATGCTCTGCGTCACCCATGAAATGGGCTTTGCTAAGACGGTCGCGGACCGGGTCCTGTTCATGGATGCCGGCGAGATCATCGAAGAGAACGAGCCACATGCCTTTTTCGATAATCCCCTGTCCGAGAGGACTAAACTCTTTCTCAGTCAGATACTCTGATGCGTATTCACTGGTTGCAGCATGTGGCCTTTGAGGGACTTGGCTCGATTGCCGATTGGGCCGGTCGGAGAGGGCATACCCTGAGTTGCACCCGTCTCTATGCCGGAGATGTTTTGCCGGGCCAGCAGAATTTTGATTTTTTGCTTGTCATGGGTGGACCGATGGGGGTTCATGATGAGTCCGATTTTCCTTGGCTGAAGGTGGAAAAGGACTTTCTTCTGGAAGCGATCAGAGAAGACAAAGGGATACTGGGGATCTGCCTTGGAGCACAACTCCTTGCCGCTGTTCTCGGGGCAGCGGTGAGAGGTAACGGGCACAGAGAGATCGGCTGGTTTCCCGTAGTCCGCAACCCGGATCTTGCCGAGGTGATTTCCGCCTTTATTCCCGAGAACCAAAAGGTTTTTCACTGGCACGGCGACACCTTCGATATCCCGGAGGGCGCGCTGCATCTCTGGTCCAGTGCGGCCTGTCGCAACCAAGGTTTCCTTTTTGGGAGACGGATTCTTGGTCTACAGTTTCATCTGGAGACTACCCCGGAAAGCCTTGCCGGGCTTATCAGCAACTGCGGTGATGAGCTGATTGAGGCGTCCTGGGTGCAGAGAGCTGAGGATATGATCAGCAATACCGGATGCTTTGCCGGTATCAACAGGAGTATGGCGGGAATCCTCGATTACCTTGCCGCCGGGTTGGAAGGGCCGGAATGAGTGGCTTATGATTAGCCTGATTATTGCTTCAACCTCAATCTCAGGTTCGGAATTGCTGGGTTGTTTTGGCTGATTTATTTGCCAAATTTTGAAGTATTTCTGATGTTTCGAAAATGGATACGACAGCCTCATCCACTTGAATGGCTGCATCAGTAACAGTATTCGCCATTTGTGCCATTTCATCTGCATATACCGAGGCCTTTGATACCTTAGTATTTGAATAGCCGAGTTTCTCTGATGCTGCGGAAAGAGATTTGGCAATTTCATTTACTGTTGCTGATTGTTCCTCAACGGCACTGGCAATTGTGGAGACTACTTCACTATTTTGGGAAACAATTTCTGCCGCATCTTTTATGCCTGAAATAGTAATTTTGGTCATTTTTTGGACCTGGTCAATGCGACTTTGAATTTCTGTTGCTGCACTTGCTGTTTGGCGGGCAAGCTCCTTTATCTCGTTGGCCACAACAGCAAAACCTTTACCGGCCTCTCCGGCTCGGGCGGCTTCAATAGTGGCATTGAGGGCCAGGAGATTAACTTGATCAGAAATTGCAGTTATTGTCTCCGTAACTTTGCTAATGTCATCACCTGCTTGTCCAAGTTCATACACCTCCACTTCAAGTTGGTCCATTTTGTTCTTTGTTTTCTCGGTGTTGATATGAGCTTTTCCTGATGTTTCTGAAATCTCAGTTACTGTAGCTGTAAGTTCTTCAACTGCAGCGGAGATTGCATGAATGTCTCCCGTGGATTCTTCCATTACAAGGGAAATTTCATTCATGTCTCTACTCATGTAATTAGCAGACCGGAAAACAGTTTGAGAGATCGTTTTTGTTGAGGATGATTTTTCTTGGATGATTTTGATCAATGCATGAATTGATTGAGCGGCACTATTGAGTTGTTGGGCATCAACTTGCAGATTTTTGATTATTCCTTGAAGTTTTTCCAAAAAGGCATTGAAAAATCGTGAGACCTTGCCAGTTTCATCGTTGGCCGTGACCAGAAGCCTTTGCGTGAGATCTGCATCTCCTGAGCTGATATTCTCTAAGCCCATCGCCACTTTTTGAACAGGGTTGCCAATAAGACCAGAAATGATCATTGCTCCAATGGTCGCCATAACGATAACTACCACAACAATGGAGATAAATAATATGCCAATGTTGCGGATTTTTTCTTCAGCTTTTGCTGAGATGTCTTTTAATAACTCCTTAGTATTGTTGCCGGCTGAGTCGAGTTTATCTGCTTTTTGTATTTCCTGTACGACCTGCTCAAAATCTTTTAACGAGGTGTTTTTATAATCATTTAAGAAGTATAAGGCTAAGATGGTCATAACAACGCCAAAGGCAATTGTTGAAGGGATGACGAAGCCGGAAATTTTTATCCTGATGGATAAATCTTTGAAAAATTGAAGCATGATACGTTCCTCTGGTTTGATTGAGTTGATAAGACTCGGCTTCTGAGGAGGCCCGGAAAATCGCGTCTCCAGTCCAAGGCAACCGTACGACCGGCGTTCAGGCTATCTTTTCCTACCGGTTTTAGCAAGATTTTCTTGCTTGACCTGCCTGCCTCAACCCTTACGGTTCCTGCAAGATGTTTTCCGGTAATGCAAGTCACAACATTCCGGATCTTATCAATAAATTATAAGGAAGTCGCATACCAAAACCCGCACAACTATGGCCGACTCCGTATATCTGAAGATATCCCTGACTCTAAACAAAAATAGCCGGCTCCTGGTCGGGAACCGGCTATTCTAGCAGTGATGAGGAAAAAGAGAGACTATGCCGCCTGTTCCAGGGCAACCGCTACCGAGACCGAGGCACCGACCATCGGGTTGTTGCCCATGCCGATGAGGCCCATCATCTCGACGTGGGCGGGTACCGAAGAAGAACCGGCGAACTGGGCGTCGGAGTGCATGCGGCCCATGGTGTCGGTCATGCCGTAGGAGGCGGGGCCGGCCCCTATATTGTCGGGGTGCAGGGTGCGGCCGGTGCCGCCGCCGGAGGCCACCGAGAAGTAGTTCTTGCCCTGCTGGATGCACTCCTTCTTATAGGTCCCGGCTACCGGATGCTGAAAGCGGGTGGGATTGGTGGAGTTGCCGGTGATCGAGACATCCACTCCTTCGAGATGGTTGATGGCCACGCCTTCTCTGACATCGTCGGAGCCGAAACAGCGGACCTTGGAGCGCTCGCCCTCGGAGTAGGGGGTCTCGCTGACGACTTTGAGTTCACCCGTAGCATAATCAAACTGGGTCTGGACATAGGTGAAGCCATTGATCCGCGAGATAATCTTGGCGGCATCCTTGCCGAGACCGTTGAGGATAACCTTGAGCGGTGACAGCCGCACCCGGTTGGCCGAGCGGGCGATGCCGATGGCACCTTCCGCGGCGGCAAAGGATTCATGGCCGGCAAGAAAGGCAAAGCATTTCGTCTCTTCCTTCAGGAGTCTTGAGGCCAGGTTGCCGTGGCCGATCCCAACCTTGCGGTCATCAGCGACCGAGCCGGGGATGCAGAAGGCCTGCAGGCCCTCGCCGAGCGTGGCGGCGATATCCGCTGCCTTTTTCTCGCCCTTCTTGATGGCGATGGCCGCCCCCAGGGTATAGGCCCAGCAGGCATTCTCAAAACAGATCGGCTGGATGCCCTTGACGATTGCCGCCACATCGACGCCCTTGGCAAGACACAGCTCTCGCGCCTCTTCCAGATTCTGCATGCCGTATTTATTCAGGACCGGGGTAATCTGGCCGATCCGCCTGTCGTAACTTTCAAACAGTGCCATGGTAATTCTCCTTATTCATGTCGCGGGTCGATGGTTTTTGCGGCTTCCTGGAAACGGCCATAGGTTCCCGAAGCGCTCTCCAGGGCCTTGGCGGGATCCACGCCCTTCTTGATGGCATCCATCATCCGGCCGAGATTGACAAAGGAATAGCCGATGATCTCGTCATTGCCGTCGAGCCCGATCTCTTTGACATAACCTTCCGCCATTTCCAGATAGCGCGGTCCCTTGGCCTTGGTGCCGTACATGGTGCCGCAGACCGAGCGCAGCCCTTTACCCAGATCCTCAAGTCCGGCGCCGATCGGCAGGCCGCCCTCGGAGAAGGCCGACTGACTGCGGCCGTAGACGATCTGCAGGAACAGCTCGCGCATCGCTACGTTGATGGCGTCGCAGACCAGATCGGTGTTGAGGGCCTCAAGGATGGTCTTACCGGTGAGGATCTCCGAGGCCATCGCCGCCG
>JAUYSF010000463.1 GCA_030696435.1 Desulfoprunum sp.
TGTGTATATCCAACCCAATGTAGTAAAATGCCTGCACAGGAGCCTCCTTGTGGTCATCTGTTTCTGGGCGAGCTCATCTCGACCCAGCCACTTGCCTCATGCAAATATTTTGCACCACTTGGAGGTTTCTTTCAATCTTGGTTTCGGTTACTTATACATTCAAACAGCGACCGTTTATTTTATCTTCTTTGGTCTACCAACAGACAATGCGGTCAACCTTCTGCCTGTAATGCCTTCAATTATGCCGGTGAACGTCTCATCTCCGCAAGGTCGCCCTGTCTTTGTGCTTTGAAGTAATGTGGCCGTCAATTGAGGATCTCCATTTTCATTCAAATACTCGCGCCAGTCCTTAACCGTCTCTGTAAGATAGCAGCCCTCAGCAAGAACAGAACCGGGTGCCTATAAACATGGGGCTCATCAAGTACACAGGAAAAGAATCTTCCCTGCCACAGATGACCGTTGCCGCCACTTTTTTGGTTGAAATACCTTGAATACATCATATGCAGAGTATTAAAAGTCTTTGCCAGGGAATCGTCATTCATCGGCACCGCAACATAATTAACGTGATTGTTCATGAGACAATAGGCCCATATCTTCAGAGAGTATTTCTCGCTGTATTTTCGCAGCAATTGAAGATACTTATTAAAGTCTTCAGCTGAATGAAAGACGACCTGACGATAATTGCCCCTCTGCGTTATATGATGGGGATATCCGACCGCAACAGCTCGTGATATTCTAGGCATGGTTGGAATTATTGTTTCAATGTAGCGGACGTCAAAAAAACAGGTGCTGTCCCAGCTTGGACAAATTGGAGTGATCCCTTGCTATTGCTCTCGCGTCTGTTGTTTTTTGTGGACTTCATCCACCAACTCTAAGGATTCAAACCAGGATTCTTGACAAAATCGCTTGAAATCATCGAGCTTATCGATTGTCGGCAACAAATCATCCCCCACCATGATCGTTCCAACGGCAAGGTGATATTTTGAAAGGGTCTGGATATATTCCCTGCGGCGTTCTTTCGGGATAATAATCGGTGGAAAACCCGCTTTGAGGACAGGAATATTTGCAAGAAGCCTGGCCATTCGACCATTGCCATCCCAAAAAGGGTGAATTCTGACAAAAGCTGCATGCAATTCGGCGTAGAACGATAGAGCATTTTCCTTATCCAGAGCTATTTCCTTGTTAATTCCGGCGAATAAATCCAGCCACGCTTTCATGAGCGTGGGGACATCTCTTGGCGAGGCATATTCGAAAATAATTTGTTTGTTGCCATCGACAATCACAGTTGAGTTCGGTTCAACCTTCCAGGCACCCACCGGCTTATAAACATCGACAATCTGCTCGGTCTGCACGGCCTGGTGAAGAGCGAACAGGTCGTGCTCCATGAGGTCAACACCCTTTTCTATAAGACGATAAACCAGATCGATGGCGCGGGCGTGTCCGGTAATTTCTATATGGTCTTTTAAGGGCTTACCGGAAATGGTGAGGCCTTCTTCCAGCACAAAGGCTGTTTCCCCAAGGGTTAAGGTGTTGCCTTCAAGCGCAGTGGAAGAATGAGTCCATAGATTGCGAAGCTGTGCCAACAAGGCATCGCGGAGATCTTGGTCCAGGTCTTTTAAAAATTCGAGCATAACCATCATCTTAGCTCATCTGCAATATGTTCAAATAGATATCCGACAGCAAAAGCCCATTAAAATTTCAGTATGGTTGGATAATACTGACACAACGGAATAGATGTCAATTAAAATGGTCACTGTCCCTGATTTGACCTGATTTCGACATGTTATCAAGGTTTAAGCAGAAATTCGATCAGTGCTGATTTTTCCGCTTCGGTCGGCATGACGTAAACGCGTTTCTCGGGAGGAGGGATGGTGCTTTGGTTGACCAATCCTTGATATTTGGTACTCAATAACAGAAAGATGCTGTTCATCTGACCGGTCTTGCTCTGGACCCCAATAAATTTTTCCAGTGGCAAACAGGGGCGAAAGGCCGGGGTTTCGCCGGGAAAGGCATAGGCGCAGCCGTCATTTGAAACGATACCGTTCTCCACTGTGAACGCGGTTGAGGCCGAATGGTGGTGTTCTTCGAGAAAACATCCAGCCGGCAATCCTCCCTCGTTACCCGGATAGCAGCTGACACAGGGATTTCTGCCGAAATGGATCGGCAGATCCTGTGGCATGGCGGCCCGAGTCAACTTCAGCATCATGGCAAAGCTCTCATTCGACTGATTGTCTTCCAATTGCGGCACCATATATGCTTGGCCGCCAAGCTGGTGAATCTCTTTAACGATATCAGCCAACCGTCGGGCCAGTTCCTGAAAACCATTCTGAAACGTTTTGTCAGTCATGATTTTCTGGCGGAACTGCTCCGGTGGCAACGCCGAACCATAACCTTTCATCTGCATCGTTTTCCAGTGGCGGGCCACCGGACCGTTCGTCAGATAAAACAGGACATGCGGCGTTCGTCCATCCTGGCTGTACTTTTGCACGAGGGTCGAGATGTAATCGGCATCCCAACCGAAATCGCCGCTGCATAAGATATTCACGGCCGGTCTCTGCAAGCAGCTGGCAATAGCGATATCGCTTATGGCATCGACTTGTTTTCTGGCCTGCGGCAGGCATGCGTGCAGCAGAGATAACCCGCGCGGTGGTAGATCGATAAGCATAGCAGTCATATACACTCCTGTTTGAGCGGTGTTTTCTTGGAATCCCGCCCCTAAAATTGATGGTGATAAGAACGTGCTTTCTTCAGTGTTTCCGACATAAAATCGGGCAAATAGACTTTTAGAAAATGTACTTTTCTAGCTGGCTGGTCGCATCGGCAATCAAACGCTTGGCGGCCAGCAGACCGCTCCCCTTGTAGGCTGTTTCAGCGGCAATTGACTCCAGCAAAGCATCATGGCCGATGAAGGCCGCACATTTTTCGGCGGCATCCACGAATTGCTGTTTTGCCCTGAATGTACAGATCTTGCTCACCGCCCGATACAGCTCCTGCATCTTCTCCGTCGCCGTAACAGAGGCTTTTTCAGCGCGCAGCACAGCGCTCTCCAGGGCGAATATCTGGATGGCCGCATCGGCCAGGGTCAGTAGAATTTCCTGCTCATTGGCAGCCCCGACTCCGAACAGCCGCACGGTATGATCGGCAAGGGCGAGATACATCCTCTTCATCCCTTTCAGGAGCTGTTTCTCCGCGGCAAAGTCTCCGGTGGCCGCAGCCTGGAGCGACGGATCCAGCGAGTTGCCCTTGATTCCCTTGCGCATGAACAGGCCGGGGATCAGCAGCCGGTTGATCTCGTTGGTCCCTTCGTAGATTCTCTGCACCCGCTCATCGCGGTACAGCTGTTCAATGGGGTATTCGGCCATGTAGCCATAGCCGCCGTGGACCTGCAGCATTTCATCGATGCTCCCGGCGGCCGACTCGGTGCAGAAGACCTTTATCAGGGCACATTCTGCGGCGTACTCCTCGATGCCCTTCTGGTATTCAACGTAATAGTTGTCAATGCCACGGTCGATTGTGGCCAGACGGTTATCGATCATTCCCGCCAGCCGGTACACCACCGCCTCCGAGGCAAAGGTCATGGCGGTCACATCGGCCAGCTTTTCCCGAATCGCCCCGAAACTGCTGATCGGCACATTGAACTGCCTGCGTTCATTGGCATAGCGCGCTCCTTCGGCCAAGGCATACTTCTGCTGTCCGACACAGAGCGCCCCCAGCTTAAAACGCCCGACATTCAAGACGTTGAAGGCAATCTTGTGCCCCTTGCCGACTTCACCCAGGACATTTTCAACCGGCACCCGGACATTATCGAGAATGACCTGGCGGGTGGACGAGCCGTGCAGGCCCATTTTCTTTTCCTCCGGACCAAGCCCGAGGCCCGCGAAGCTGCGCTCCACCAGGAAGGCGCTGAAATGTACCTTGTCCACCTTGGCAAAAATCGTAAACAGATCGGCAAAGCCGGAATTGGTGCTGAACTGCTTGGTGCCGTTCAGGATATAATGTGTGCCATCCTTGGAGAGAATCGCCGTTGTTTTTGCGCCCAAGGCGTCCGAACCGGAGCCCGGCTCGGTCAGGCAATAGGCCCCGATCATCTCCGCCCGGATCAGTTTGCCGAGATAGCGTCCTTTCTGCTCGGCGGTGCCGTAATAGATCAGCGGCAGCATGCCGATGCCGGTATGGCACATATAGGTCAGGCCAAAATTGAGGGCAAAGGCCATTTTTTCCATGACCAGCATACTGGTCGCCTTATCGAGTTCCAGGCCGCCGTATTCCTCCGGCGCATCGATCATCATCAGACCGAGTTCAGCGCATTCCTGCAGTTTTTTGACCACCAGATCGAAATTCTTGGCCTCGATCTCCTCGTTAATCGGCATAATCTCGCCCGCCACAAACTGCTCGGTAGTCTCGGCGATCTGTTTGTGTTCGTCAGTGAAATCCTCCGGCGTAAACACCTCCCGGCAGTCAATTTCCCGCAGCAGATATTCGCCGCCGTTGCATATTTTTTCAACCATAGTCATTCCTCTGCACGTATCCCGGACAATGCGACCGGGTGCTTGTAGACTGCCCACTCGACTTTCCGGACCTGATCGCCTCTCCGGACTAGATCATTTCAATAGCGCAGGCCATAGATACCCCGCCACCGCCGCACAGGGTGGCCAGTCCCAGGGCTTTGCCGCGCTTTTTCATGGCATACATCAGGGTCACCATGATCCTGGCGCCGGTTGAGCCCACCGGATGACCGAGGCC
>JAUYSF010000016.1 GCA_030696435.1 Desulfoprunum sp.
AAACCGTTGGCAACCGCAACGAGCTGTTCGATATTGATGAGATGCAAGTGGACGAGGACGAGGAGTCCGGCATGTATGCAGGTCAGGACCGCTATGGCGGTCACCGGCGCACCGTTTGCTGATTTTGCGGCCAGACAGGACAGGCCGCTACCGCTCGCCAGCGAGGCAATAAGTCGTGCGACCCCGCCGACAAACAGCAGATAGGTGGAGACACAGAGAGCCAGGGTGAGGATGGCCATGATGAGAGGGCTTGCATTGCCGAAACCTCCCCGGATAATAGCTGTCACTGAGACCTTGCCATGCCCTGCCGACGTTGGATCTACAAGCTGAATGGCTGCGGCCACGGTCAGGGTCACTATAGCTATGATGCCGGCGCTGCCGATAATGGCCTGTGGCAGGGTTTTTTCGGGATCTCGTATATCACCGCTGTAATTGCCGATCACCTCCCAGCCGACGACACTCCAGAAGAGCAGGAGCAAGGTATAGCCGAATGTATCGGGAGAAAAATCTGTGAGTGGAAGCGCTGTCTTTTGGTGGCTCAACAGGGTCTCGATACCTCCGGCAAAGAGAGTGCAGGCGGCAAGAGAGGACATGACAAGCGAAATCCTGCCTATCGCCGAAATCTCTCTGAGGAGCAGAAGGGCGGTGGCGCAGAGCAGCGGCAGTGCGATATATATTGTGGGAATATCTGCGCCCAGAGGCAGATACTCAACCGCTGTGAGTATGACCGCCACCGGCCCGAAGAGCACGGCGCCAATGAGATAAAAAGAGGTCAGGTTCTTCATCCTGCCGCCAAAGGCGGTCTCTATTGCCGCTGCAACACCGGCATCTCCCGGAAAGAGAATGCTCAGTCTGCCGAAGACCCAGGCAAAAAGCATGCTGATCATGACCGTTACTACCCAGGCCGGCAGTGCCCAGTCACCGGCAAGATTATAGGCCAGGGGCGGCAGAATGACAATGCCTGATCCGAGGATTGGCCCGATGATCAGACCACTCAGCAGGACGGGTCCTATCTCGTGTTTCTTCATTATTGAGATCCGATTTTCAAATTCGAGAACAAAGGTGTCTGAGAGAGAGGTGCCTTTCAAATGCCAAGACCACGGACAACGGAGAGTACTTTTTCACCTACCGCAAGAGGGTTTGCTGATGTTTCGATGGCAATGGATACATGGCCCCAAGTTGTACCAAGCAAAAACTCGTAAAAATTACCATACTTGACCAATAGATAATCGAGCCCGCCACAGTCGATGTTTCCCCTTTGTAAAGCGAGCTTCAAAAGAGTCGGATTGACGAGCAATTCCTCGTAGTAATCACTCTCCGAGTTGCTTGCAGCCAATGTCCCAGGTCTTGATTTCGACTCAAGTCTGCCGTTTCGATATACTGCGACATAGCGGATATCATCAGTTAATGCCAATATGTTCTCAATCATTGTTACCTCTTTAAATTCCAATTAAAATGAGCTGGTAATAGGTCTTGACCCTTTTCTGCACCATTATTATTCTTTGGCAGTCAGGCGTTCCAGTGTGGAGATGGTCAGCTCGTTTTCAACATTGCCGGTGTTTCGAGTCGATGCCGGTTCAAAGAGCATGACCTCCACCTCGTTTTCCGCCACCGGTTTGTGGGGAACTCCCCTCGGGATTATGAGAAATTCACCGGCATTGAGAGATTCTGTCCGGTCTGCAAATTCGAGAATCAGGGTGCCTTTGGTAACCAGGAACATTTCGTCCTCGCACTCGTGATGGTGCATGACGAACTCGCCTTTGAGTTTGGCGAGTTTAATGTGTTGTCCGTTCAATTCTCCGGCAATCCGAGGTTGCCAGAACTCCCTTATACCTGCCATTGCGCATGCAATATTGACTTTCTCCATTGTGTATCTCCCCTTTCTGTCCTGAAATATTTATGAGTTTGAAATATTCAGCTTCATGATATATTCTGTTAATACAGAGAAAATATGGAAGTTTCCAATTGTTTAATTCTAACATTACGTTCGAATTTATCGAACGAGGAGAGGCGGTGGAGCTGTATCAACTGAAATCGTTTCTAGAGATTATCGAGACCCAGAATCTTACCAGGGCGGCCAACAACATGCACATCAGCCAATCTGCCCTTTCCAGTCAGATACGGCTACTTGAAGATGAGTTGGGGCTGAAGCTCTTTGCTCGTACTGCAAGGGGCATGGTTCTCACCGAATATGGCAGAATCCTCCATTCTTATGCGGGCGAGGTATTGGGGACGGCAGAGATGTTTCTGTCGAAAGCCAGGGAAATGAGTGGCAGGAAGTGCGGGACATGCAAGATCGGTCTGAATACCGATGGCGGTTTCCTTAAAGTCGGCAGGCTCAGCCGGGCCCTGACGGCCGCGTTCCCGCATATCAATTTCGTTTTTGTCTCCAGTCAGACGATCAGGACACCTGAGATGTTGCGGCAGGGACTCATCGATATTGGATTTTTTTTCGGCGACTTCCTTGCTGTGGATATTGTCTCAGAGGTGATCAGTCATTTTGTTATCCGGGTGGTCATTCCCGAAACCATTCTGCCCTCGGGCAGCGAAATCAGCTGGCCTGTGGTCGCCGGTCTTCCCTGGATCTGGTCTGTTTGCGATTGTCCGTATTATCAGATTGTCCGGGTGAAGATGGATGAATTGGGATTGGAGCCGCTCATACTGGTGGATGCCATGGATGAAAGCGTCGTCAAGGAACTGGTCCTTGACGGACAGGGCCTGGCGATTCTGCGGGAGGACGAAGCCCGCGATGTTGCCCAGCAAGGTAAAGTGGCCATCTGGGAGGACGTTAGTTTTACCCTGCCTCTGCGCCTCGGAATCTTGAAAAGCAGTCGAGCAAACCCGATGCTGGAATCGGTTGCGGCCATTATCAGAGCGGCCTGGAGTCCTGCATCATCAGAATGATGCAGTTGATCTGCCGGCCAGGGGTTTTTTCGGAGCGTTTTGTCCGCCGACTCTTTTTGGTCATCGCTGAAAGTGTGCTATACTGATAGTAGATGAGGAACGTGGGGACAGATTGTCGCTCACTTATTGAGGGTTGTGCATCATTTTGAGAGGGAGGATGGTTCTATGACAAAGAAAGTGTCTACGATTCTGGTACCGACCGATTTCTCAACGTGTTCCGCTGAGGCGATCCGCTGGGCGGTATCCCTTGCCGAACCCTTGAGTGCAGACCTTCTGCTTTTGCATGTGATCACGCAGGATATAGCTGATGACCTGCTCTCAATACCCGGCATGTCTTGGGAAATCCTAGAAAAAAGAGAGAAAGGGGCTTTGCGGGAGCTGTTTGAGACCTCTGTGGAGGATGAAGGTGATGTCTCATTCCTCACAAAAACCCTGGTGGCAATTGGAGACCCGGCTGAAAAAATTGTGACTGCTGCCCTGGAGATGCACGCCGATCTTATCGTCATCCCAACCTATGGCCACAGTGATCCGTCTCCGGGCTCCGTTGGCAGCGTCACCGAACGGGTTGTCCGGACAGCCGCCTGCCCTGTGCTGACAATCCAGGCCGCGTGTTGTGATGGAGGTCTTTGAGAGGGAGTGGCTGTGTTGCGGCCCGGTCAAAATCAGGCAGGGGCCGGACAATTAAGGCCCCTGCCTGACCATCTCACGATGGGGAATACCGTCCTCCTCGTAAATGGCGGAAGCGGCAGTGAACCCCAGATCCTGATAGAAACTTTCAAGATATTGCTGGGCCGATATCCGAATCGGGATGCCGGGATAAAGGACGGCGAGCCGCGCCAGGGCCTGATGCATTATCGCCCTGCCAAGCCCTGTACCGCGTGCTGTCCGGACGGACAGGAGCCGGCCGATCGACGGTTCCCGAAATCGGCTTTCCGGGGGGAGCACTCTGAGATAGGCAGCAAGCTGTCTGTGATCGAGGGTTTTTCGCCAGCCCATGAGATGTAGGGCACATTGATCGAGGTCGTCCGCATCCTGGTAGGCGCAGTTTTGTTCGACCGTGAAAATCTCCTGCCGGACCCGCAGTATTTCATAGAGCTCTTCCCGGCTGAGTTCGTTAAATGCAGACCATTGCCATGATATCATCGGTGCTTGTTTCGTTAAAATGTCTAAAGGTATTGTTGGCAACGAGAAGATGGTTCTGCTTTACAAACCGCAGAGGTTTCCATCCTTTTTGTCAAATTT
>JAUYSF010000068.1 GCA_030696435.1 Desulfoprunum sp.
GTTGTGTTAACTTGAACCTCCTGGTCCTTCCTAATTCCATCATTAGGACCAAAAAAAGAATTCGAGAGCTTAACTTCACTGCTGTAGTTGCTAGGGATTAAGCTGTATAAACTTAAGTTTCCACTAGTATTTGTAGGAGTATGCTGGTCAAACACTAAGGCAAATTCCCACTTTTCACCGTTATTTAATGTGTCATTTTGATAGTGATCAGCAGCAGTTCCAATTGGATTCCATCCATTTGTGCTAATAAAGAAGTCGCCAAGAGCTGTTCCACTTGATCCGATATTGTCAAAATAATTAGACTTAATAGTTACGGAAAAAAGGCTTTTCGTGATGTTGCCCGAAATTGAAACAACGTCATAACCCTCATTGGTTCCAACAATGTCTCTTGCACTATTGTCATAGGGCGTTCCGCCCCAATAATTGTCACTTATGGGACCAAATGAAGTTGCCTGTGCAAAGCCTCCAATTGCCAAGACACAGGAAACAGCCAGGGTGCAGACTGTAAACTTTATCTTATTCATATGATTTCTCCTTTTTCTAGTCTCTTTTCTGTAGAGTGTGGACTGTATGGTATTATGCATATATCTTTTGATAAACGTTATTGGATTCTTCGCAAAATCTCTGCCAATAAGGATGTGTCTAATAAGTATTCAGAAGTAAAGGCAGAATTATGGTATTGCTCAGATGAATATTTTTGGGTTCCTGGTGAAATTTCCAGAAATAAGGAATGTGGGAGATGGTGTTAGTCCGGAAAGGCGGAGGTAGAGGAGGTGGGAGGTTGAGGGCTGTTATAAGCGTATCTTGGTTATGCGACTCACGCCATTTTTACTTACCCGGATCTGCACTCCCTTTTCATCAGTCACGGTGATAATGTTTTCTTCGATCTCGATAGCCTTTCCTTCAATCTTGCCGCCATTGGCCAACTCGATAGTATAGAGAAAGTCTTCCGAGGTATTTTGTTGTTCGGGAATCTCAGGCGACGTGGGAGAGGTCTTCGTCACCGGCCATATCCTATTGAACAACTGAAAAAAGGAGGAGTTAGCGGATTTGCCAGTGGAGTCTTTTTCAAGACCTGTGTGAATTTCTGTCGCGATTCGGTGATATACCTGCCTGAGAGGTTCGCAGGTGGTGAAGAGAGTGACTCCTGTGACAACCAGTACGATGACAATGGAGGTTGTCACGATGAAGACACGGTATTTTTGCCGCTTGCTGCCTGGAAGATGACCCTCTTCGGGAGGGTGGTTGCTGTATTTCCTGAGCATAGATTTTTTGTTGGCCTACCGATCAATGATTGGGGTGTGTATAACCCCCGTCGAGGAGCAGCCAGGGCTCTGGGCAGGTGAGGTTGCCACAATTTTGCTGCTTGCCCGATCAGTTTTTTGGTATCTGCTCATCAGGGGTCATCATGTATTTTGGATTTGTTGACTCGGCAGGACCCTTATCTTGCAATTTGTTGACGATTTCCCGGGGAAGAGTGGCAATGCTTTTGCCTGTCATATACTGATAGCCATACATGATCCCCAGAACAATAAGAACATAGAGCGCAAGTTTTTTTAATAAAAAAAACATTATTAATCTCTTAAGGGTTGTTGGCTTTCTGCAAAAGCGCAAGCCATTTGTTGATGGATAAAACCGCAACTCTCAAACCTTCCGCACATTCCTACCATGAGGTGTTTGCAAGCTCCTGCTCGCCGGCTCTCCTGCCCCCCTTCTACTGCCCTTGTTTGATGGTTATTGGTTTTTTTGAAACACCAGCGTAAAAGACTATGATTTCGGCTGGAAGAGTGCCTTCGTTCTTGCCGTAATGCCACGTATTGACTACCTCAATAATCGGATCTCCGGCCTTGAGATGGAGGGTTTTCTTTTCTGTTGTCACTACGGTTAATTCTCCACTTATGAGAACTCCGGCATTTATAATCGGGTGCTCATGAAGCGGCAATTGTACTCCGGGTGGAATGATAATTCTCAAAATTGTTACTTCCGGTTTCCCCTCCGGATATTGAGGCAAAAGATTTCCATCCCAACTCGCACTCGATTTTGCTAATTCCTTAACCTCGACAGATTGTACTTCTTTCGCCCATGCGTGGGTTGAAACAAACAAAATTAAACATAAAGTACAGATTCCTTTCATCATTTTCATTCCTTTCTGCCTCTTGAAATATAGCCGGTGTCCTTTCTCTGTCGTATTCGTACGAAATCACAGTGCCATCAGACGCCCATTGTTATACGGCGCAAAATGCCCTTGATTGGTTTGAGCAACCTGATCAGCGGTTCGCCGAGCGGGGAATAGTAGAAGCGCAAGAAGATGGCTTTGCGCAGAGAGTGACGTCGGTAAACATTATAAGCGAAGGTGCGGAAACAATGGACTATCTGTTCGCGTGAAAAGTTTGGCATTTTCAAAATCGTATCAGTCCGTCCGACGAACTCACCACCGGTCTGTGCCGGTTCAATGAACCCCTCTTTGAGGCAAAGATCGGCAAGTTTGGTTCCGGGATAGGGCTCAAAAATGCCGATGATCACACTGTCAGGATTCATTTTTGCGTTCAATTTCACGGTTTCCTGGTGGATGGCTGGTGTTTCAAAGGGAAAACCGACAATATTGAATGACTTGGTTTTCAATCCAGCACGACGGCAGGCTGCAAAACCGGACTCAATCTGGGCGTTAGACTGGTTGCGCCCAAGTACTTCCTTGCGGAATTTCTCGCTGCCATTTTCGAGGCCGATGCAGACACGACGGCAACCGGCATCTTTCAGCATGCGGCAGATATCATCGTTGAGATTTTCCGGTCGGGCATTTATATCGAAAGGCAGGTTGAATTCTGCCTTGTATGCTCGGCAGAATTCCGTCACGAAATCGCGTCTCGCGGTGAAACAGTCGTCATTGAAATAGAGGGCTTTGACGCGGTAGCGGCTGACGACATCACGAATTTCTGCCATACAGCTCTCAACGCCACGATAGCGGACATAGGTTCCAGGTTGCATCTTGCGCAGTGCGTGGTTGCTGCAGAACGTGCAGTTGTACGGGCAGCCGCGGGAGAACATGAGCAGGGCGGTATTGAAGTCCGAGTTGATTATCGACTGGTAATCGAAAAGATCAACATCGGCAAACGGCAGGCTGTCAAGTTTTTCATGGAAGGGACGTGATGGATTGCGGACGATGGTGCCGTCCTCACGCTTGATCCAGAGATTGGCGATCTGGTCAGGCCGTTCTCCACGTTCGAGGGTCTGCACGAGTTCCAACAAGGGATACTCCCCCTCGCCAATGCAAATGGCATCGAGCCCCGGGGTCTGCTCCAGGCATTCCGGCACCAGGGTAGCGTGCTGGCCACCGAGAACTGTGAATGGTTTGAACGGCTGGAGATCTCGGAAAATGTGCTGCACGTAGGAGAACTGCGGTGAAACCGCTGAGAAGGCCAGTACGTCCGGTTGCCATGTGGAGATGGTTTGGGTCAGGGCGGCTGGATCATAGTTGCCAAACATGTAGTGGAGCTGCGTCTCATGTCCATGGCTTTTGAGCATGGCACTGAGCATGCCAATTCCGAAATGATAGCTTTGGGCACCACCTCGTACATTTAAATCCGTGTAGACAAAAAGCACTTTCATAGTCACCTCAAATTGAGTTGATCCCCTAAGTATCAGCGTTGCGTCTGGACCACGTCAGCATTTGTGTACAACAATGACTCCTACGCCTTGTAGCTACAACTGTGCCGGCAGAGTGAGAGTGTATCCGATTACTTTCGTGAGGGGTTCCGGAGCCGAACATTCGAGTGTCTTGCTCCAGAAAATGTGAATTGCAATAATTTTGATTTGTAACGTTATATCTCAGTAATGTCCGGAAAGACATTTGTAATGTGTATATTCTTACTATTTTCTCAATGAGAGACCCTGTCTGTGGAAATTGAAGGCTAAATGAAGGGACATATTTTTCTCTTTGGAGAAATATTTTTCCGTACAGCAACCAAACCCTTATACTCTAAAAGAGGAAGATTTTGCCAGAGAAAATATCGCCCCGAAAATAGCCGACAAGAGCACTCACCTTGAGGCCGGCCAACATTCTGCAGGAAGAGTATGTACCCAGAAAAGAGCAGAGCAAGGGCCAAAAAACCGGTATCCCCCTCTTGGGAATCACAAGCAAACCGTTCAGCATTTTTGAGAACGTTTTTTTGTCCGATTGGACTATGATATTTGCGACCAACAAAAGATATTGGACTGCCTGTTTTTTTCAGTCTCAAATTAAGGCAGGACTTTGTGTGATTCCATCAAAACTGGATTAACAAGGAAGGTTCCTATGAATATGAAAGAGCTTGTGGAAATTTTGGCCTGCCCGCAGTGCAAGGGCCCCGTCAAACTGGTCGATGATGAAAAGGGCTTGCTTTGCGAGAAATGCGGCCTGCTCTATGAAATTCGCGACGGCATCCCGGTTATGCTGGTGAGCGAGGCCAAACGGGTGGAAAAATAAGAGACGCCACGTTTTGGCCCGGCCACCCCGTACAGGGAGGCCGGGCCGGGAGTTTTCACGGGGCAATACCGAGTTCCTGCTCTTTTTTGAGGATGCGCAGCCTAGTCTTGACCGCCGAGTCCGGGATCAGGCTGATGGAATCGATTCCGCATTCCACCAGAAAGGTGGCGAACTCAGGGAAGTCTGAGGGGGCCTGGCCGCAGATACCGATCTTGCGGCCCCGTCGTTTTGCGACATCAATGACCATCTTGACCAGGGTCTTCACTGCTGGGTTGCGTTCATCAAAGATATGGGCGACAAGGTCCGAGTCCCGATCAAGCCCGAGGGTCAACTGGGTCAAATCGTTTGAACCGATGGAGAAGCCATCAAAGATATCGGCGAAGGCATCGGCACAGATGACATTTGAGGGGATCTCGCACATCACGTAGACCTCAAGGCCATTCTCACCCTGAACCAGACCAAATTCCTTCATAGTTTCAATGACTTTTTTACCTTCTTCAGGAGTTCGGCAGAAGGGCACCATGAGTTTGATATTGGTCAGTCCCATGTCATTGCGGGCCTTCAACAGACCCTTGCATTCGAGTTCAAAGGCGGCCTTGTATTTGGGATCATAGTAGCGGGATGCCCCACGCCAGCCGATCATCGGGTTGGATTCCACCGGTTCGTAGAGTTTGCCGCCGACCAGATTGGCGTATTCATTTGATTTGAAGTCAGACAGGCGAACAATGACATCCTTTGGATAAAAACCCGCAGCGATCCGGCCGACCCCTTCGGCTATCTTGTCGATGAAGAATTGGCGCTTGTCTTGCGGGTATGCTGCCGTTCTCTTGTCTATTTCTTGTATAATCTCAGCTATCTCCGCATCTCCTTCAGCGGCTTTTTTCTGAAGACTGTCATAATTATAGAGGGCGAGAGGATGGATGCCGATGTGGGCGTTGATGATGAATTCCTCGCGGGCCAGACCAACGCCGTCGTTGGGCACCTGGCACTCGAAAAAGGCCTTCTCCGGCATGCCGACATTGAGCATGATCTTGGTTCGGGTCTCGGGGATCTTGTCGAGATTGAGCCGTTCGATGGTGAAATCGATTTCGCCTTTAAAGACATAGCCGGTCTCGCCCTCGGCGCAGGAAACCGTGACATGCTGGCCTTGGGCAACCCGTTCAGTCCCGTCTACTGTGCCGATCAGGCAGGGGATACCGAGCTCACGGGAGATGATCGCGGCATGGCAGGTCCTGCCGCCGCGGTTAGTGACAATCGCTCCTGCCCTTTTCATGATCGGTTCCCAGTCCGGATCGGTCATGTCGGTGACCAAGACCTCTCCAGGCTGAAAATCATGGATACCCGAGACGGTTTTGATCACCCGGGCAACGCCGTGGCCGATCTTGGCCCCTACGGCCTGGCCTTTGGCCAACACCTCGCCGTGTTCCTTGAGGAGATAGGTTTCGGTGATATTTCTTGAGGTCTGGGAATGGACGGTCTCAGGCCTGGCCTGGACAATAAAGAGCCCTCCGGTACCCGTCTTGATCCCGTCCCCGTCTTTTGCCCACTCAACATCCATGCTCTTGCCGTAGTGATCTTCAATGATCAGGGCCCACCTGGCCAGTTGCAGCAGTTCGTCATCGCTGAGGATATAGGAGTTGCGTTCCGCCTCGGTGGTCGGGATGTTGACAACCGGTTCATGGGCCTCGGGGCGGTTGTCATAGATCATCTTGATCTCTTTGGAGCCGAGACGTTTTGAGACGATGGGGCGTTTGCCATCTCTCAGGGTCGGTTTGAAGATGTAGTATTCATCGGGCGTAACCGCTCCCTGGACGATATTTTCACCAAGGCCCCAGGCCCCGGTGATATAGACGGCATTCTCAAAACCGGATTCGGTGTCGAGGGTGAACAGGACACCGGAGCAGGCCGAATCCGAACGCACCATCTTCTGCACGACGATGGAAAGATAGACCTCGAATTGGCTAAAGCCCTTGTCATGTCGGTAGGAGATCGCCCGATCGGTAAAGAGGCTGGCAAAGCAGCGACTGCAGGAATCGATTACCGCCTCGGCCCCTTGGATATTGAGATAGGTGTCCTGCTGGCCGGCAAAGGAGGCGTCGGGGAGGTCTTCGGCGGTGGCTGATGAGCGAATCGCCACATCTACATTAGCCCCGTACTCCGCTTCCATCTTGCCGTAGGCCGCGATGATGGCCTGTCGCAGGTCGTCGGGGAAGGTGGCATTCCTGATGATCTCGCGCACGTTTTTGCCGCGCTCCTGGAGGTTGCGCAGATCATGAGTGTCAAGCCCGGCCAGGGCCTCGTCCACTGCCTTCTGGATGCCGGTAGCCTGGATGAGATATTGATAGGCGTAGGCCGTGACGGCAAATCCATGGGGCACTTTGACTCCGTGGGCGGTGAGATATTGATACATCTCTCCGAGTGAGGCATTTTTACCGCCGACGATGGCAACATCTTCAATGCCGATATCGTCAAACCAGAGAATGAGTTCTTTGTCATGTGCCTGAGTCATATATTTCTCCTGAGCCTGGAATGTGTTGGGGAGTAGTCCCGTGATGAGACGTACGCGAGCAATCTGCTGGTCTGCGACATGGAAATATCAAAGATATGGGTCTGATCGTCTGAGGAATATACCGATGCCGGCAAATCAGAAATATTGTAGAACTGTACAAGTTGTATTGATGCCTGTCAAGATGCTGGAAGGGCAAAGAGATGGCCATTTGTCTGCAGGGAAAAAGGAAAATACTGTACAACTGGCAGGTTCTATCGTAAGACTACAACCCTGATACGCGCTGCATGTACATAGTATTCAGCATCCAACAGAGGCATTATTACAGGAACACCTTCGGAGGGAATGAAGATGTCAGGTTTCGAACAGGCTGGAGAGCTTTTTGACCGCTATATTGTTGCCGGAAATCATGGGGCGAGCGACTATTTTGCCTTGATCAAGGAACTCGTGCGGCGGAAAAATACGGAAGGGGACGGATGGCAGGAGCATATTGACCGGGCCTATGCCGTATTGTATCAAGAAATGTGTGAAAATCAGGGGGATCCGACTGAACCGGTAACATTTGGCACCTCGGGATGGCGCGGCAGGCTGGGTAAAGATATTTTTGTCCGGTCCGTGGCCATCGTCACCGCCGCCATTGTTGAGCTCTATGCTACCCTTGAAACCGATAGTTCGCTCGCTTCCCTGCTTGGTGTTATGAGCTATGACGAAGCCCGAAGGAGAGGTTGTGTGGTCGGTTTCGATAATCGCTTTGCAGTCGAGTCCCACGCTGCAG